>NZ_JBFAKH010000112.1:0-17874 GCF_040655635.1 Streptomyces sp. NPDC050388 | reverse complement strand
GGCCCGGGGGTGACTAGGCTTGTGCGGATGGCGCCGTCCATGGACGGGGCACCCCCCCTCGACCGTTCGCGCCCGTCGTGGGGCGCCGGCGGCTACAGTGCCACGCCGAGCAGGGCGTCCACCGCGCGGGAGACGATGCCGGGCGCGCCCGCGTCCGTCCCGCCGTCCTGCTCCTGGGTCACGGCCCAGCGGTCGACGGCGGCCAGGGCGGCCGGGGCGTCCAGGTCGTTGGACAGGGCCTCGCGGATCTCCTCCACGAGCGCCTCGGCGGGCGGACCGTCGGGGCGGGAGACGGCGGCCCGCCAGTGTTCGAGCCGGGTCCCGGCATCCAGGAGGACCTGGTCCGTCCATTCCCAGTCGGCGCGGTAGTGGTGGGCGAGCAGCGCCAGCCGGATCGCCGCCGGGTCGACGCCGTCGCGCCGGAGCCGGGACACGAAGACCAGGTTGCCCTTGGACTTGGACATCTTCTCGCCGTGCAGGGCGACCATGCCGGCGTGGACGTACGCCTTGGCCATGGGGAACTCGCCGGTGAGCACCTGGGCGTGCGAGGCACCCATCTCGTGGTGCGGGAAGACCAGGTCGGAACCGCCGCCCTGGACGTCGAAGCCCATGCCCAGATGGTCGAGGGCGATGGCCACACACTCGATGTGCCAGCCGGGCCGCCCCCTGCCGAGCGACCCGCCGTCCCAGCTGGGTTCGCCCTCCCGGGCGGCCATCCAGAGCATCGGGTCGAGGGGGTTCTTCTTGCCCGGGCGGTCCGGGTCGCCGCCGCGTTCGGCGGACAGCAGCCGCATGGCGGCCGCGTCGAGGTTCGAGACCCGCCCGAAGTTCGGGTCGGACTCCACGGAGAAGTAGACGTCGCCCTCGAGTTCGTACGCCGCGCCGAGGTCGCGCAGTCGTTCGACGAGCGGGACGATGCCGGGTATCGCCTCCACCGCGCCTATGTACTGCTGCGGCGGCAGCATCCGCAGGGCCGTCATGTCCTCGCGGAAGAGCCGGGTCTCCCGCTCGGCGAGCGCGGCCCAGTCGACGCCGTCCCGCTCGGCCCGCTCCAGCAGCGGGTCGTCGATGTCGGTGACGTTCTGGACGTAATGGACCTGCCGCTTGGTGTCGAGCCACACGCGCTGCACGAGGTCGAACGCGTTGTACGTCGCGGCGTGTCCGATGTGGGTGGCGTCGTACGGGGTGATGCCGCAGACGTAGATACGGGCGACGGGGCCGGGGTCGAGCGGGGTCAGGCCCCCGGTCGCGGTGTCGTGGATCCTCAGGTCGCGCCCCTGACCGGGAAGGGCGGGGACCTCGGAAGCGGGCCAGGCATGCATCTCATGAGCGTAACCGGACCGCGGTCCCCAATACGAACCGGAGCAGCTCGGACGACCGAGAAGGCACTCTTGCGCACTCCCGCCGGACGTGCCCCGTCGTCCGGGAGCCGCGTGCCGGCGCCCGGGTCAGACGGGTGGCCAGGGAATCGCCGGCCACCGGCCGCCGGGCTGCGGATGGGCGCCGGAGGCGAGCAGGGACGCCACCCGCGCGCGGGTGGCGTCGATCTCCGCGCGGGTGATCAGCGGGGCCAGCGAGACGGCCAGCGCGCCGCCTTCGGCGAGTGCCTTCCCGAGGACCTCGAGGACGTCGCGTACCTCCTCGGTCAACGGTTCCCCCGCCCAGCCCCACAGCAGGGTGCGCAGCTTGTCCTCGGCGTTGAAGGTGACCCCGTGGTCGATGCCGTAGAGCCGGCCGTCCCGCGTGGGCAGAAGGTGCCCGCCCTTGCGGTCGGCGTTGTTGATCACCGCGTCGAGCACGGCCAGTCGCCGCAGCCGTACGTCGTCGGCGTGCACGAGCAGCGCGGTGCGTCCCTCGCCCACCTCGGCGAACCCGACCGCCTTCCAGCCGGGCCCGGGCTCCTCCCCGTCCACCAGCGCGAGCAGTTCCGCCTCCGGCGTGGCCTCGATCCACAGCTGGCACATGCCCTCGCCGTGCGGCCCGTCCCGCAGCACCGTGGGCGGCACCAGTCCCCAGCCGGTCGCCTCGGAGACCTGGTACGCCGCGACCTCGCGCCCGGCGAGCGTCCCGTCGGGGAAGTCCCACAGGGGGCGCTCCCCCGCGACGGGCTTGTAGATGCAGGCGGCCTCGCGGCCCTCGTGGGTCACGGTGCAGTACAGCGCCGCGTTCGACGCCTCACGGATGCGTCCGCGCACGGTCAGTTCGCCCTCGGCGAGCAGCACCGCGTCGGCGGGGTCGGCGGTGGTCACGCCCCGCGGCGGTATCCGTTCTGGCGCGGACATACGTGTCCTTCCGGGTCGAGGGGGAGACTGCACAGCGGGCACGGCGGCCGTCCCGCGTTGACGACGTCGAGGGCGCGCTTGGCGAAGGCACGGGCCTGGACACCGGTGAGCCGGACCCTGAGCATCGGGGGCCCGTTCTCCTCGTCCTGGAGCAGCCGCTCCTCCGCCTCGGCGAGGTCCTCCTCGGACTCGGCGTCCAGTTCGACGAGTGCCTGCGCCTCGACGATCATGCACTCCTCCTCGCCGTCCCAGGCGAGGGCCATGGTGCCGACGCGGAACTCCTCCTCCACCGGGGAGTCCAACGGGGCGGTGTCGGCGATCTCGGCCGGTGCCACGGCGGGCACCGCGGCGCTGCCCCCGCTACGGCGCACGACCTCGTCGAGCAGTTCGTCCATGCGCTCGGCGAGCGCGGCGACCTGGGTCTTCTCCAGAGCCACGCTGGTCACCCGGGAGCCGGCTGAGGCCTGGAGGAAGAACGTACGGCGCCCTGGCAGTCCGACCGTACCGGCCACGAAACGTTCCGGCTGGTCGTAGAGGAACACCTGACGGGACACGTCCTGTCTCCATTGAGAGTTGTGGGTACGGGGATCAGCCGAGACGGCTGAGACGGCGCTGCTGTGACCGCTTCACCCTACTGCGGCCGACGATCACGGTGCCCCCGCACCGCCCCCGACCGGGGCGTCGTCGGCGGGCGGCTCCTCGCGCGGCACCAGGGAGGCGAAGTCACCGGTGTCGCCGAGCCGGACGAGGTAGGGGCGCAGCCGTGTGTAGCGGATCGCGGTGATGGAACACGGCTCCACGGAGATCCGCTGAAAGAGGTCGAGATGAAGTCCGAGCGCGTCCGCGACGAGGGACTTGATGATGTCCCCGTGCGAGCACATGAGGTACACGGCGTCGGGGCCGTGATCGCGTTCCACGCGCGCGTTCCACTCGCGCACCGCCTCGGCGGCGCGTGTCTGCATGGCGCGCATGGACTCCCCTCCGGGGAAGGCGGCCGCCGAGGGATGGGCCTGCACCACCTCCATGAGGGGTTCGTCCTTCAGTTCGGCGAGCTTGCGGCCGGTCCAGTCGCCGTAGTGGCACTCCCCGATGCGTTCGTCGGTGTGGGCGGCGAGGCCGGACCGGGCCCTCAGCAGCGGCTGGATCGTCTCCTGACAGCGCTGGAGAGGGCTGACGACGATCTCGGAGAGGGGCAGTTCGGCGAGCCGTCCGGGCAGCGCGGCGGCCTGCGCGGCCCCGCGTTCGTCCAGGGCGACGCCGGGCGACCAGCCGGCGAGCAGTCCCTCGGTGTTGGCGGTGGATCGTCCGTGCCGGACCAGGAGCAACGTGGGCATGCGGACCAGGGTAGGCGCACGCGCGTGTGTGCCGTCAGGTGCTGTGCCGGGTGTGCCGGCGGTTGTGCTGCCGGTGTGCCGGCCGGCCGGTGAAGGGAGAACGCGTTCCGTGATCGTCGACTGTGCCATCTACCGGGACGGGCACCGTACGGAGGGGCCCGAGGACTTCTCCGGCGCGCTGGAGGACGCGCGGGCGGCGAAGGGTTTCGTCTGGATCGGGCTGCACGAGCCGACGACGGACGAGTTCGCCCTGGTCTCGCGGGAGTTCGGCCTTCATCCGCTCGCGGTCGAGGACGCCCTCAAGGCACACCAGCGGCCCAAGCTGGAGGTGTACGACGACTCGCTGTTCATGGTCCTCAAGCCGGTCGAGTACGAGCCGGACGGCGCCGTCGTCTCCACCGGCGAGATCATGATCTTCCTGGGCGACTCGTTCGTGGTGACCGTCCGGCACGGCGAGGGCTCCCCGCTGAACACCGTACGCAGCCGGCTGGAGCACGAACCGGAGCTGCTGGGCAAAGGACCGACGTCGGTGGTGTACGCGATCGCCGACGCCGCCGTCGACCACTATCTCGTCGTGGCGACCGAGCTGCAGACCGAGCTGGAGGAGCTGGAGGCGGAGGTCTTCTCACCGGAGGGCGCCGGCACCCGGCTCACCGCGTCCCGGATCTACACCTTCAAGCGGCAGGTCCTGGAGTTCCGCCGGGCGACCGGGCCGCTGACAACGCCGATGGCGCGGCTGACGGAGGCGGGCGCGTTCGGTGCGACGGTGCCCTTCGTGTCCAAGAAGGCGCGCCCCTTCTTCCGTGACGTGCACGACCACCTCACGCGCGTGAACGACTCCGTGGAGGGGATGGACCGGCTGGTCTCGGACATCCTCTCGGCGCATCTGGCCCAGGTGAGCGTCCGTCAGAACGACGACATGCGGAAGATCTCCGCCTGGGCGGCCATGGCCGCGCTCCCCACCGTGCTCGCGGGGATCTACGGCATGAACTTCGAGCACATGCCGGAACTGCGGTGGGAGTGGTCCTATCCGGCGGTGATCCTGGTGATGGTCGCGCTGGAGGTGCTCCTGTACCGGTTGTTCAAGCGGCGCGGGTGGATGTAGCGGAGCGGGACGCGGCCCGCCCCGTCCAGGGGTCAGGCGAACTCGGGCCCGGTGCTCGCGGGACCGCCCAGGGCGTCGCGGCGTTCCGGCATCCTCAGGGAGACCATGCGGCGCCAGCCTCCCAGGCGCTCGTGGGCGTACACCGCGTGGATGCCGGCCGCCAGGAGCGCCCCTCTGGCCCGGGACCAGCCGAGGATGTCTCCCATCCGGGCCATCACCGCGAGGCTGACGTCGCGGTGGACGCGGATCTCGGTGAGCGCGCACGCGCGCAGGGTGCGCTGGATGGCTCGGCCGTGCCCGGCGTACGCGAGGCGCAGCAGTTCCTCGTGGCAGTAGGTGAGGTGGTTGTCCTCGTCGTGGGAGATCATCGTGACGGCGCGGCCGAGTTCGGGATGGTCGGCGAAGTGCTTGCGGAGCAGCTCCATCTGCTCGGAGGCGCGCTGCTCGGTGACGCGGCTGTGCGCGAGATAGGTGACGACGTCCTGGACGGTGAGCGGTTCGTCGCGCCTGAGCTTGTCGTGCGCCAGGCCGATACCGCTCCGCTCGAGGAGCATGGTGTAGTCGGTCTCGGGCGGGACGGGGACCGGTCGCACACCGCGCTTCTTCATCAGGGCGTTGAAGATACGTCCGTGCTTGTCCTCGTCGGCGCTGTGCCTGGCGATCTTGGGGGCGAGTCCGCGCTGGCTCTCCGGAACCAGGGCCGCGATCCGGGCGTTCTCCCAGCCGCCCTGCGACTCGCCGCTGGCGGCGATGGAGCAGAACAGCGCGAAGGAGTCGTCGTCGTCGAGGATCTCCTGGAACAGACTCTTGGCCGACAGCATCTTGGGCCCCTCTCCACGACGATTCCGCACGTTCCCTGGTCCGTGGTTCCGTGGTCCGGTGTTCCGTGGTCCGCGAAGAACGAGTCAATTGCGAGGAGGCCCGCACGGCAACAGGTGTGCCCGGCAACTCCGCCAAAAGGAGGACGGGCGCGGGGACACGGGGGCGTAACCGGAGGGGGCCGCCGGGCGTTGTGGTGGGGGGACGGCCGTGGCGGGGAAGACCCCCGAGCCCCCGCCACGGCCGTGGAGACTTCACACGCGGCGCCCGGCGCCCCGGGACAGGGCCTACGCGAGGCCCGCGCGCTCCAGCGCCTCGGTGCCGGCGCGCAGGGAGGCGAGGCGCTCGTCGAGCGTGAAGCCCGCGGGGGCGAGGGTGAGGGTGGTGACCCCCGCTGCCGCATAGGCCTTCATCCGGTCCGCGATGCGGTCCACGGAGCCGAGCAGCGTCGTGGAGTCGATCAGGTCGTGCGGCACGGCCTCGGCGGCGCCCTGCTTGTCGCCCGCCAGGTACTTGTCCTGGATCTCGGCGGCTTCCCGCTCGTAGCCCATGCGCCCGGCGAGCTGGTTGTAGAAGTTCTGCTTGCGGCTGCCCATGCCTCCGACGTACAGCGCGGTGTAGGGACGGAAGGTGTCGGCGAGGGCGGCGATGTCCTTGTCGTCGCCGACGGCGAGCGGGAGCGTGGGGCAGATGTCGAAGCCGTCGAGGGTCTTGCCGGCCTTCTCGCGGCCCGCCCTGATGTGCTTGACGGCGGTGTCCTCGAGGTGGTCGGCGGAGGGGAAGATCAGCAGCGCGCCGTCGGCGATCTCACCGGTCTGCTCGAGGTTCTTCGGGCCGATCGCGGCGATGTAGAGGGGGATGTGCTCGCGCTGCGGGTGCACGGTGAGCTTGATGGGCTTGCCCGGACCGCCGGGCAGGGGCAGGGTCCAGTGCTCACCGTCGTGGGAGAGGCGCTCGCGTGTCATGGCCTTGCGGACGATCTCGACGTACTCGCGGGTCCGCGAGAGGGGCTTGTCGAACTTGACGCCGTACCAGCCCTCGGAGACCTGCGGGCCGGACACGCCGAGACCGAGGCGGAACCGGCCGCCGGAGAGGGAGTCGAGGGTGGCGGCGGTCATCGCGGTCATCGCGGGCTGGCGGGCGGGGATCTGGAAGATGGCCGAGCCGACGTCGATCCGCTCGGTCCGGGCGGCGACCCAGGTGAGCACGGTGGCCGCGTCGGAGCCGTAGGCCTCGGCGGCCCAGCAGACCGCGTATCCCAGGCGGTCGGCCTCCTGCGCCACGGCGAGGTTGTCCGAGTCCATTCCGGCACCCCAGTAGCCGAGGTTGATCCCGAGCTGCATGGCCCTCTCCCCTTACCCATCAGTAACGTCGCTTGCGGTGACCCTATACCGCCGACGGCCGGGCCGGGGGGCGGTGCCGCGCCGCGGGAGACCGGGCCGGGAAGACCTGGGGAAACCCGGGGAATCAGTTGTCCACAGGTACCCACACCGCAGGTGTCGGCCAGTAATCTCGGCGTTCATGGAGCAGAGGCATCTCGGCCGTACCGGCCTGCGCGTGTCCCGCATCGGTCTCGGGACCCTGACCTGGGGTCGGGACACCGACGAGCACGACGCCGCGGACCTCTTGAAGACGTTCTGGGAAGCGGGCGGGACCCTCGTCGACACCGCCGACGTGTACGGCGACGGGGAGGCCGAGTACCTGCTCGGGCAGCTCATGGACGGGCTGGTGCCGCGCCGGGACCTCGTCATCTCGACGAAGGCCGGGAGCGTACCGGACCCGGAGCGCAGATTCGACGGCTCACGCGGCCATCTGCTCTCCGCGCTGGACGCCTCGCTCGCCCGTCTCGGCACCGATCACGTCGACGTGTGGCACGTCCACGCCTACGACCCCTCCACCCCGCTGGACGAGACGCTCCAGGCCCTCGACATCGCCGTCGCCAGCGGACGTGCCCGCTATGCCGGGGTCTCCAACTTCTGCGGCTGGCAGCTGGCCAAGGCGGCGACCTGGCAGCTCGCCGCGCCGGGGGTGCGGGCCCGGCTGGCGAGTACCCAGATGGAGTACTCGCTGCTCCAGCGGGGCGTGGAGCGGGAGGTGCTGCCGGCGGCCGTCGACACGGGGATCGGGATCCTGCCGTCCTCGCCGCTCGGGCGGGGCGTACTGACCGGCAAGTACCGGGGCGACGCCTTGCCGCCGGACTCCCGGGGTGCCTCCGAGCACATGGCGCCGTTCGTCGCGCCGTATCTCGACGACACGGCGAGCAGGATCGTGGACGCCGTGACCACGGCGGCGGACGGGCTCGCCGTGACCGCGCTCCAGGTCGCCCTCGCGTGGGTGCGGGACCGTCCGGGCGTGACCGCTCCCATCGTCGGCGCGCGCAACGCCCGACAGCTCGCGGCGGCACTGTCAGTGGAGGCGCTTAGTCTTCCTGACGAGATCTGCCGGGCGCTCGACGACGTGTCGGCGCCCGTGCACCGCTATCCCGATCACGACTGGAGCACGCTGTGAGCACGGAGCCGTCCGAGACCGCGGAGGACGCCGAGCCGGGGACGCCGGACGAGTCGGCTCGGACCGAACGGGCCGGGGCGGAGGCCGACCCGGCCGAGCAGGGCGGGGACGCGGCCGAGGGGCGGCAGGTGTCCGAGGCCGAGGCCGAGTTGCTCGCGCAGCGGGCCGAGCGGGAGCGGATCGAGCGGCGGAAGGCGGAGCGGCGGGAGCCGATCGAGGCCGGCGCCAAGCTGAGCGGCCGGGCCGCCGACCTGCTCGCCGCCGTGCGGGCCGTGGAGAGCGGGGAGAAGCCGGTGGCCGCCGTGTTCGAGGAGACGAGGCCCGCGCCGCGGCGGCCCGCTCCCGAACCGGCGCGACCGGCGCCGCCGGTGACCCTCGAGGCGGCCCCCGCCACCGAAGTGGTCTCGGCCGTACGCGCGGTGCTGGCCCAGGGCGGTGCACCCGAGACGCTCGCCGTACGGACCGCCGGGGTACTGGGTGAGGGGGCCTCGGAGGCCCTGCGCGCCGATCCGTGGCAGTTGCTGCGGGTGACCGGTGTACGGCCCGCGCAGGCGGACGGGTTCGCCCGTGCGCTGCTCGGCTCCGCTGCCGGGCCGGACGACGCGCGGCGGGTGCGGGCCGTCACCGGGTGGCTGCTGGAGCAGGCCGCGGCGGCCGGGCACACCGCGTTGGAGACGTCCGTGCTGACCGCCGCCCTCGAGCAACAGGGGGTGCCGGATGCCGAGGGGGCCGTGCGGAACGCGATCTCGGACGGTGACGTCCTCGTCTTCCAGGACCCGGCGCCGGAGGCGGGCGTTCCGGTACCGCAGCGGGGCGGTGCCGGAGCCGGGGGGAGCCAGAACGAAGCAGACGGAGCGGAGGAGGAGCGGCCCGTCAGGGTCCTCGTGGGGCTGGAGCGGTACGCGATGGCCGAGGAGAGCCTCGCCGACGGCCTGGCCCGGCTCGTCGGCTCCGCTCCCCGGCAGGACGGTCCGGGTGCGGAGTGGGAGCGGGCCGCCGCCTCGGCGGGCGGCTCCGGGGGTGAGCTGATCCGCGCGGTCGCCGGCCACGGCCTCGTCCTGCACACCGGGGGGCAGGCGTCCCTCACCGAGCCGGCGGCCCTGCTGCGGGCGGCGCACGGGCTCGGGCTGCGCGCCTGGGCCGCCGCACACGGTCCGCTCGGGCGCGCCCGGTTCGCGGCCCTGCTGGAGGGTGCCGGGACGGCCGACGGTGCCGGAGCCGAGGACCCCGGGGTCGCCACAGTCGCCGGGCTGCTGTCCGGTGCCGAGGGGCCGGGGCGGGACGCCGACGGGGCGCTGCGGCTGGATCTGCTCGTCGTCCTGGACGCTCCTCAGCTGGACGTCGAGGCGGCCGCGCTGGTCACGGAGTCGCTGCCGGACGGTGCCCGGCTGGTGCTGGCCGGGGACCCGGGGGTGCTGTGGTCCGTCGGTCCGGGACGGGTGTTCGCCGATCTCCTGGCGGCGCGTGCCTGCCCGCAGATCGCCTCCCGGCGACCGGATCCGGGGCCGCTGGGCGAACTGGTCTCCGGCATCGGCGTCGGTGAGCTGAACCAGGTGGCGGCGCCCGGCAAGGAGGTCGTCATCGTGCCGGTGCGGGATGCGGGCGAGGCCGTGCACCGGACCGTGCAGCTCGTGGTGGACTCGGTGCCGCGCGCGATCGGGGTGCCGGCCGAGGAGACGCAGGTGATCACCCCGGGGCACGGGGGCGCGGTGGGCACGCGCGCGCTGAACGCCGCGTTGAAGGAGCGGCTCAATCCGGGGCCGGGGCGCTTCGGCGGATTCGACCCGGGCGACCGGATCGCCTACTCCCCCGACCGGGGCCGTACGGTGCCGGGCCGGGTGGTGCGGGCCGACGCCGACGGCCTGCACCTGTCCTGCGCGGGCGAGGCCGTCGTCGTACCGCAGGAGCGCGTGGAGCAGTCCGTACGGCACGGGTGGGCGCTGACCGCACACCAGGCCGTGGGGTGCCGGTGGCCCGCGGTGGTCGTGGTGCTGCCGGGCGACGCCGTTCCGGCGTTGAGCCGGCCCTGGGTGTACACCGCGTTCAGCCGGGCGGAGCGCCACCTGTCCGTGGTGCACGGTGTGGAGCAGGCGCTGCCGCACGCCGTGGCGGAGGTGGCGGCCAAGCCCCGGACGACCCGGCTCCCGGTGCTGCTGGCGCCGCAGATTCCGGCAGCGGCCGGCTGACTCCCGCCACCCGCGACGGCGACGGCGGTGACACCCTCGGTGTCACCGCCGTCGCCGTGCGTCCGGGTCCCGGGCCCGGTCAGCGATCCGCGTCCAGGGGCTCCAGGTCCTCGTCCTCGTCCTCGTCCTCGTCCAGGATCCGCACCTGCCGGACCTCGAGGTCGTCGTCCCTGTCGTCGTCGAGGTCGTCGTCCAGGTCCTCGTCGAAGACCGCGCTGACGTCGAAGCGGCACACGACCCGGGCCGGGTCCACCTGCTCGAACGGGGCCGCCAGCCATTCACCGGGCTCCGCCGGTTCGTCCGATGCCGTCACCCAGAGCGTGGAGTCCCCCTCCTCCAGGCCGAACTCCTTGTGCCGGGATGCGATCTCGTCCGGCTCGTACTCGCCGAACAGGACGCCGAGCGCGCCGTGGACGGTGTCCGAGGCGTCCGAGCCCTCCTCGTCGTCCGCCGCCTCGATCCGCTGTGCGTGCGCCAGCAGCCGCTGCGGCTCCACTACGGCGTAGTCGCGACGGATCAGCACGCTCAGCGCGTTCGGCTCCTCCGGTCCGGTGTAGGGCGGCAGGGCGTCCTCCGCACCGGGGATCTCGAAGGGCGTCACCTCGTCGTGGCGGTCGTAGAGCAGTTCGTCGTACGCCTCAGCGGCCACGGCCAGCTCGTTGAACGCCTCGTAGACGGCCGGGTCGTCCTCCCCCGACCGGCGCTCGACCGCGGCCAGGTGGCGGTCGAGCGCGGTCTTGACCGCCTCGGCGGCGGCGCGTACCTCAGCAGCGGTGGGCTGCGCAGCATCAGACATAGTGCAGACGCTATCCGTACCGGGGCCCAGCACGCACAATAGATGCGATGCCGGAATATGAATTTGTCGACGTCTACGTACCGCGTGGGGTCTCCCGCAAGGAGACGGCACGTCTGCTGACGGACCACGCAGAGTACGGTCACTGGGAGTTGGACCGTCTGAGCCTGCTGCACGACGGCAGCCGCAAGGTGCGGTTGCGGCGGCGGATCATCCGCCAGGTACGCGCGACCTGGTGAGCTCGGGCCGCCTGTCGACAGCTATGAGATCAGCCATGGAGCGGGCCCCGCGGTCGCGGGGCCCGCGGTCGCGGGGCCCGCTCCGTGTGACCGCCGTCACGCGGCGGCCCGTGCCTTGCGGTAGAGGACCGCTCCGGCGAGCAGCGCGCCCGCGCCGACCGGCAGGGCCAGGCCCACCGGCAGCTCGCTGCCGGTCCGGGCGAGCTGCGCGTCGGCCCGGGGCGCGGCGACGGGCCGAGGGGCCGGCCGACTGCCCTGCGAGGGGCCGGCCGGGGCCTCGTCGCGCGGAGCGGACGGCGTGCTCGGGTCGTCGCCGGGCTCCTGTGGCTCTGCCGGGGTGCCCGGGTCGCCGTTGGCGCAGTCGTCGCCCGTGGCGGCGTTGCCGGCGCCGATGACGTCCACGCTGTTGCCGCAGACGTTCACCGGGATGTGGATCGGAGCCTGGATCTGGTTGCCGGAGAGCACGCCGGGCGAGCCGGCGGTGTGTCCGTCGGCGTGCGAACCTCCGTGGCCGCCGGAGTCACGGTGGTTGCCGGGCTCTCCGTGGCTGCCGGACTCGCCGCGGTCACCTGACCCGCCGTGGCCGGCCGAGGCGGAACCACCCTGGTTGGCACAGGAGTTGCCCACGGACGGGTTGAGGACGCCGACGACGTCGACGGTGTTGCCGCAGACGTTGACCGGCACGTGCACCGGCGCCTGCACCGTGTTCCCGGAGAGGACGCCGGGCGAACCCACGGCGGCGCCCTGCGCGCCGGAGTCGGCGTGGGCGACCCCGCCCGCGGCGGCGATCACGCCGGTGGCGGCGGCCACGGTCATCAGGCCCTTGCGAGTGACCTGTCGCATAGCTGAAATCCCTGCTTTCGACCTTGTGCCGGGAATTCCGTCCGTCGGATTCCCGGTGTTCCGACGTTCCGCGAGACCGGTCGGCCCCGGAGCGCATGGCGCGCGCCCCGGGGCCGACGAGCTCACACACTGGAAAACGCTTGCCCTAAGGGGCGAGGCACAACGTCACTGGTTGATGCAGACGTTGCCGACAGCGGGGTTCAACAGCCCGATCACGGAGACCGTGTTGCCGCAGACGTTCACCGGGACGTGCACCGGGGCCTGAACGACGTTGCCCGAGAGAACACCCGGGGAGTGCACGGCGGCACCCTGGGCACCGGAATCGGCGGCGGCCATGCCCGCACCCGCGAGAACCAGCCCACCGGTGGCGGCGGCGACAGCGACGACCTTCTTGATCATTATTCCTCCTCGTTGGCAATGCGATCCCAAGTCGCGGATCACATCACGGGTAACGAGGAAGGAGTAATGAGGCTACGAGCTTATCGTCGCATTCACTCTTCTCGGTCAACTCCGCACGTCTGCACGATTGTTGGAATCGCCGGACTACCTCAGGAGGCGTCCAGGAACCGGTCGAGCACCCGCACGCCGAACTTCAGGCCGTCCACCGGCACCCGCTCGTCGACCCCGTGGAACATGCCGGCGAAGTCCAGCTCCGGCGGCAGCTTCAGCGGGGCGAAGCCGAAGCAGCGGATACCGAGGTCGTCGAAGGACTTGGCGTCGGTGCCGCCGGAGAGCATGTACGGCACCGCCCGCGCGATCGGGTCCTCGGCGCCGAGCGCCAGCTGCATGGCGTCGACGAGCCGGCCGTCGAAGTCGGTCTCCAGCGCCTTGTCGGCGTGCACGTCCTCCCTCCTCACCCGCGGGCCGAGGATGCGGTCCAGGTCGGCCAGGAACTCCTCCTCGTGTCCGGGCAGGAAGCGGCCGTCGACGTGGGCGGTGGCCTGGCCGGGAATGACGTTGACCTTGTAGCCGGCGCCGAGCATGGTGGGCGCCGCCGAGTTGCGCAGCGTGGTGCCGATCATGCGGGCGATGCCGCCGAGCTTGGCGAGGGTCTCCTCCATGTTCTCCGGGTCGAGCTCGGTGCCGAGGGCGTCGGAGAGCTCGTCCAGGAAGGCCCGTACGGTCTTGGTGACCCGTACCGGCCACTTGTGCCGGCCGAGCCGGGCCACCGCCTCGCTGAGTTCGGTGATCGCGTTGTCGTCGTTGGTCATCGAGCCGTGGCCCGCCGTGCCGTCGACGGTGAGCCGCATCCAGTGCATGCCCTTCTCGGCGGTCTCGACGAGGTAGAGGCGCAGCTTCTCGTTGACGGTGAAGGAGAACCCGCCGACCTCGCCGATCGCCTCGGTGACGCCCTCGAACAGCTCGGGGTGCTCGCGCACGAGGTACTTGGCGCCGTAGGTGCCGCCGGCCTCCTCGTCGGCGAGGAAGGCGAGGACGACGTCGCGCGGGGGCTTGCGTCCGCTGCGCATGCGGTCGCGGACGACGGCCAGCGTCATCGCGTCCATGTCCTTCATGTCGACGGCGCCGCGCCCCCACACGCAGCCGTCGGCGATCTCTCCGGAGAAGGGGTGGTGGGTCCAGTCCGCCGCATTGGCCGGTACGACGTCGGTGTGGCCGTGGATCAGCAGCGCGGGCCGCGAGGGGTCCTCCCCCTCGATACGGGCCACGGTGGAGGCGCGGCCCTTGTGGGACTCGAAGATCTGCGGTTCCAGGCCCACCTCGGCGAGCTTCTCGGCGACGTACTCGGCCGCCTTGCGCTCGCCGGGGCCCGAGTGGTCGCCGTAGTTGCTGGTGTCGATCCGGATCAGCTCGCGGCAGAGGTCCACGACCTCGTCCTCACCGGTGACGCCCCTGGCCGTGTCGGTCGCGCTCACGTGGTTCCTCCCGCTGTCACTGCTGATGGGTCCCCCTCATCCTCTCCCCTGGACGCGTCCGCCCCAAGACCGGACCCGGCCCGTCACACGGCGTTCACTCCGGGACGGGGCGAGCCCGGCAACGCGCCCACCGGGGTGATCAGCCACCCTGGAAAGCCTGGTAATGTTTACTTCGTCGCAGCGGGGGAAACCCGCGCGTCAGACACCTTGTCCGGGTGGCGGAATGGCAGACGCGCTAGCTTGAGGTGCTAGTGCCCTTTATCGGGCGTGGGGGTTCAAGTCCCCCCTCGGACACCAGTGAGAACGAAGAGGGGCCCTTGATTTTCAAGGGCCCCTCTTCGTTGCCCGCCCGGGTCGGCGCGTCAAGCACGGGCCGCCGCGCACACCGGGCTTCCGCTTCGACGACGACAGGACAGAATGGCCGCCATGACCACGCGTTCCTGCCCCTGCGGGCTGCCCGAGGCGTACGAGGCTTGCTGCGGGCGGTACCACTCCGGATCCGCCGCGGCCCCGACCGCCGAGCGGCTGATGCGGTCGCGGTACTGCGCCTTCGTGCGGCTGAACGCCGGTTATCTGCTGCGGACCTGGCATCCGCGGACGCGGCCGGAGCGGGTGGACCTCGATCCGGGGATGCGGTGGACGGGGCTGGAGATCCTGGACACGACCGGCGGATCCGCCTTCCACACCACCGGGACGGTGACCTTCCGGGCGTCCTACCGGGGCGGCTCACTGCACGAGCGCAGCCGCTTCGAGCGGGTGGACGGGGCCTGGGTGTACGTCGACGGGGACTTCCTGAGCTGACGTCACTCAGGGCGCCAGGATGTCCAGTTCCTCGAGTGCGCCGACCGTGATCTGGCGGGTCAGCTCCTCCGCGCGGGCGGCGTCGCGTTCGCGGACCGCTTCGGCGACCTGGACGTGCAGGGTGACCGCCGCCGGGTCGGGGTCGTCGAACATCACGTCGTGGTGCGTGCGGCCGGTGAGGACCTCGGCGACGACGTCGCCGAGGCGCGCGAACATGTCGTTGCCGGACGCGGTGAGAATCACCCGGTGGAAGGCGATGTCGTGGAAGAGGTATCCCTCCAGCCGCTGTCCGCGTGAGTTGGCGACCATGCCGAGGGCGCACTCGGTGAGTTCGGCGCACTGCTCGGCGGTGGCGTTGCGGGCGGCGAGCCCTGCGGCGACCGGTTCGACGGCCGAGCGCAGCACCGTGAGCGAGCGCAGCTGCCGGGGGCGGTCCGCACCGGCCAGCCGCCAGCGGATGACCTGGGGGTCGTAGACGTTCCAGTCGCAGGTCGGGCGGACCGTCACCCCCACACGACGCCGGGACTCGACCAGATGCATGGACTCCAGCACGCGGACCACCTCGCGCATCACGGAGCGCGACACGTCGAAACGCTGGGCGAGTTCGTCGGTGCGCAGGACGCTGCCCGGCGGGTATTCGCCTGCGGTGATCTCGGGGCCGAGGGTGTCCAGTACACGGCCGTGCAGTCCCCGGCCCGTTGTGCTCATGGACACAGAGTACGGGCCAGATCACAGAAGTGAAAAGTCAGATGTTTGCGTCACACACTCTTGAATTCGTCTTACCAATGAGCTTCAGTTGCCTCAACATCACGTGTCAACGAAGACATCAGACAGTGAGGCATCGATGAGCACCCCCCATGTCGTCGTGGTCATGGGCGTCGCGGGCACCGGCAAGACCACTATTGGTCCCCTGCTCGCGACCCGGTTCGACGTCCCGTACGCCGAGGCCGACGACTTCCACCCGGAAGCCAACATCGCCAAGATGTCGGCCGGTATCCCGCTCACCGACGAGGACCGGCTGCCCTGGCTGGATGCGATCGGTGCCTGGGCGCGCGGACGGGCCGGTCTCGGCGGGGTGGTCAGTTGCTCGGCGCTGAAGCGGTCGTACCGCGACCGGCTGCGGGCGGCCGCGCCCGGTGTGGTCTTCGTGCATCTCACCGGTGACCGTGCGCTCATCGAGGACCGGATGTCGCATCGCGAGGGGCACTTCATGCCCACGGCCCTGCTCGACTCCCAGTTCGCGACGCTCCAGCCGCTGGGGGAGGACGAGTTCGGGGTCGCCGTCGATGTGTCCGGCAGCCCGGAGGAGATCACCGAAAAGGCGGCCACCACCCTGGCGGCCCTCGCCGAGCCGACCTTGTAGCTCTCCCTGCCGCAGGCCCGCTCGGAGCCTGCCCCGAGCCGGCTCGCGGGTTCCCACCCGGAGCCGTCTCCACCGGTCCCCTCGGGGACCCCACACGCCCCGGGGTGCCCCCACGCCCCGGTTCCCCTGCTCCCGTAGTTCCCCGTAGTTCCCCCGCACTCCCAGGGGTTCTCCCCGTACTCACAAGGGATTCACCGTGACCAGACTCAGAGTCGAGATGCTGGCAGCGGACGCACCCGAGGCGATCACCTCGGCCGGCCACGCTCAGCTGGGCATCGCCGTCCTGGCGGGTATCGCCGTCATCGTCCTGCTCATCACCCGCTTCAAGTTGCACGCCTTCCTGGCCCTGACGATCGGCTCGCTGGCCCTCGGCGCGTTCGCCGGAGCGCCGCTGGACAAGGTCATCGCCAGTTTCAGCGCCGGACTCGGCTCCACCGTCGCCGGTGTCGGCGTGCTCATCGCCCTCGGGGCGATCCTCGGCAAGATGCTCGCCGACTCCGGCGGCGGCGACGCGATCGTCGACACCATCCTCGCCAAGGCCAACGGCCGCACCATGCCCTGGGCGATGGTGCTGATCGCCTCGGTGATCGGCCTGCCGCTGTTCTTCGAGGTCGGCGTCGTCCTGCTGATCCCGGTCGTGCTGATGGTCGCCAAGCGCGGCAACTACTCCCTGATGCGGATCGGCATCCCGGCGCTCGCCGGTCTGTCCGTGATGCACGGTCTGGTGCCTCCGCACCCCGGCCCGCTGGTCGCGATCGACGCTCTCGACGCCAACCTCGGCGTGACCCTCGCGCTGGGTGTGCTCGTCGCCATCCCGACGGTGATCATCGCCGGCCCGATCTTCTCCAAGTACGCCGCCCGCTGGGTGGACGTCCCGGCCCCCGAGCGGATGATCCCGCAGCGCGCCTCCGAGGACCTGGAGAAGCGTCCTGGCTTCGGCCCGACGCTGTTCACCATCCTGCTGCCGGTCGTGCTGATGCTGGCCAAGGCACTGGTCGACATCGTCATCGACGACCCCGAGAACAACGTCCAGCGGGTCTTCGACGTCATCGGCTCCCCGATGATCGCCCTGCTCGCGTCCGTGCTCGTCGGCATCTTCACGCTGGTCCTGCCCGCCGGATACGACAAGAGCCGGATCTCGCAGCTGGTCGAGAAGGGCCTCGCCCCGATCGCCGGCATCCTGCTGATCGTCGGCGCGGGCGGTGGCTTCAAGCAGACGCTGATCGACTCGGGCGTGGGTCAGATGATCCTCGACATTTCCGCGGACTGGGCGATCCCGGCCCTGCTGCTCGGCTGGCTGATCGCGGTGGCGATCCGGCTGGCGACCGGTTCGGCGACTGTCGCGACCATCTCGGCGGCCGGTCTGGTGGCGCCGCTCGCGGCCGACATGTCGACCACGCACGCCGCTCTGCTGGTGCTCGCCATCGGCGCCGGTTCGGTCTTCTTCAGCCATGTCAACGACGCCGGTTTCTGGCTGGTGAAGGAGTACTTCGGGCTGGACGTGGGCCAGACCATCAAGACCTGGTCGATCATGGAGACGATCATCTCGGTGGTGGCCGGCGGTCTGGTGCTGCTCCTGTCGTTGGTCATATAGGCGACCGGCCAGTCGGCTGGTCAGCCCCGGGAACGGCCTCGGCCGTCGCGATCGCGCACAGCAGGGCGTTGCTGTTGTAGCGCAGGGGCTCGGCGACGGAGGCCAGGGCCTCGGCCGTCGTGGCGTCCGCGGG
>NZ_JBFAKH010000111.1:0-19294 GCF_040655635.1 Streptomyces sp. NPDC050388 | reverse complement strand
GCAACGCCCACCAGGTGGAGGCGCTGGTCGCCAACCTGATCTCCGTCAACCGCCGCTACAAGGCACACGCCGGGCTCCGCGTCACGGACGTATGACATCCCGGGCGGCCCCGCACCGGGCCGCCCGGAAGACGCGCCCAGGCCTCTGCGGTCCGGCTGTCCAGGCTGCGGGAGCGCCCAGGCCACCGGGGCGGTGGCCGGACCCCGGCCACCGCATCGCTGCCGTGATGCTGCCCGGTTCCGTACCGCGCCGGCCCGGGACGGGCTGAGGCCGTCCGGCACGCGCACCGCCGGCCGCCACCGCGGCCTTTGCGGTGACTTCGCATCGGGTCTGCTCTGCGGAGTGTGCGGCCGCCGCGACGACGTCACTGCGTTCGGCGGCCTTCCCCCGTGAAGGTGGACACGCGTTCGTGTGTCATGCGGCCGGCGTGAGCTTGACCGCGTGGTGCTGGTGTTCGTAACCATTGGGGCAGAGGTGCCCGTGGCGGAGTGCCTGCGGCGGGTGTTGTAGCGGGTCAGCCGACCGAAGGCGGCCGTACTGCGGCGGCTTCACACCGGAGGCGGGATTGTCGTCGAACAGCCCGGCCGGTGCGCGTCCAGGATGAAGGCTTCGACGCCCTTGTGGTCGAAGGTGCTCATCCGCCGGCTGCCCAGCAGCGGCAGCAGGTGGATGCTCAGCAGCGAGTCCAGGTGCACCACCGAGGCCGGCCCCAGGCCCCGCTGCCCGGCCTTCCACCGGGCGGCGTACTCCTCGAACGGCATCGCCCCGTACTTCGCGATGCGCTCCGCCTTCGCCTGGCCCCGTGGCGTCGCCTTCTTCGCTTTGTTGGCCTCCGTCAAACGCGCGATCGCCTTGTCCCGGGTCGCGAACCCGGACTCCTCCACCTGCTTCCCGGCCGCCGACCGATACCGGATCTCGCACGGGTGAGGGCACTTCGAGCACCGCGACCGCGGGTGCTCACACTGCTTGAAGAGCGAGCCCATCCCACGAACCAGGACTGCGGCACCCACGGTTGCTGGTTCCTCCGGGACCGATGCTGACAGTTTGCCAACCGCTGGCGGTCCGGAACGCCGCTGACCTGAACGGATGCACGCAGGGTTCGCCATGTTCCGGGACTGGATCGGCCGGACCCAGGAGGAGATCGAACAGGCTCGCCGGGACTGGATGACCGGCACCCGCTTCGGCGAGGTGAAGGGCTACGACGGCGCCCCGCTGCCGGCTCCCGAGCTCCCGCCGGTCCCGTTGAAACCACGGGGAAGGGTGCGCTGACCTTCGGAAACGTCTGAGCGTCGGCGGCCGGCGGGCGCTGCCTGGTGCGGCACCGGGCGGCGGGAGTGAGATCGGGCAGGGATGTGGTGTCGGAGGTGTCCATGGGCGGTGCTGACTGTCCGTCCGACGCGAACTCATCGCCACCACGCGAACCCCGCTCCGTCCCCACCTCGCCCCGCTCCTGTCGGTTCCGGGCTCCGACCGGTCTCGCCGCTGCTCCGCCCGGTGTGCCGGGGAGCGGGCCGCACAGACATATCACTCGCCCGATCGGGCTAACCCCGGGCCCGGAAGGATCACCGGGGGCCGCCCGCACTCATACGCTCCACGAGTGACTCGTACGAACGCCTTGAACACCGGCCGCGACGACTTCCTCAGCTGGGCGACGGGGGAGAGAGGCGTCGCGCTGCCGGCGCGCCTCACGGACGCCGTGCTGACGATGCTCGCGCTGCGCGGGGCGGACCGCAGGGCGGGCGTGCCGGAGCCGACCCCCGGCCTGCTGCGGCAGGTGCTGCACGAGGACCTGCCGCAGCTGCTGTGCGCCGGCGACGACGAGCTGGACGCCCTGCCCGCCGTCCTCAGCGCCCTCGCCGACCGGGTCCGGGCAGCGGGCCGGCTCAACGCCAAGCGCCACGCGCGCCTGCTCGCCGCCGTCGAGGACGCCGTGCCCGGCTTCCGCCGCGCCATGGCGGACCCGGCGAATCTGACCTGGCACCGCTGGTACGCGTCGCTGCTGACCGCCGACGGTGTCGACCCGGACGACCCCGCCGCCGTGGAGGCCTGGCTCGACGCCCACGAGAACACACCGCACGCCGACCGGCCGGCCCTGCCCGAGCCGCTGCACCGTTCCGACCTCGCGGAACGGACGTTCGCCGTGCGGATCCGTCTCGGTGAGGCACTGCTCGCCGCGTTCGCCCGCGACACCCGCGAGGCATCACCGGCGGGCCCGCTGCTGCCCACACCGCCGCTGGACGACCGACGCCCCGACGACGCACTCGCCGGTGAACTGGAGCGCATCGCCGATGCGTTGACCGACCGGTGGACCGCGGCGGGGCTTGCGGAGGCGTTCGCCACCCGGCACGCCGCACTCGCCCCCGCCCCGGAGGCGATGCCGCACGTCGAGCTCGCCGACCGCATGCTCGACGAACACCTCGACTACTACGGCGACTCGTCCGTCCCGCTGCCGCCCCCGCCGGCGGTCCCGTCGCCCGACGAGATCCGGGACCTGCTGCACGCCGCCCCGCTCCCCGCGGCGCTCGCGGCCGGGACCTTCGACGACGAGCTGCGCGACGTCGCGGAACGCTGCGGCCTGCCCGGCCCCGCCACCGCCGTGTGGACCGACGGCACCCCGCAGGAACTGCTCGAGCTGGCCGCCGACGTCCTGGCCACCCAGGCCGAACGGCTGCCGCTGGTCACCGGCCCGCAGGAGGCGTACTCGTTCGACGCGGCGCACCTCCTCTACTCGCTGTACGAACGCGGCAGCACCCCCGACTCGGTCGCCCGCAAGATCGCCGACGCGAAGTCCGACGGCCTGCCGCCCGAACTGGAGGACGCCCCGACGCCCGTGTCGCACAACGCCCCCGACGCCTACGAGCTCCCGTCGCCCGAGGAGCTGTCCCAACTCCTCGGGATGCCCGCCGTCACGGACGCCGACCGCGCCGAACTCGACGCCTCCGCACACGGACTGGCGTCGCTCGTGGACCAACTGGCCGCCACCGGCTGCGTCTTCCGTACCGGCGACACCTACGGGCTCACCCCGCTCGGCGCCGCCGTCATGCGCCACGTGCTCACCGCCGGCCATGTGGCCGCCCCCGACCGGGAAACCGTGGCGGAGTGGAACGCGGCCGAGACCGTGGCCGCCACCCGCCACTGGCCCACCCGGATCGCCGCCGCCACGCTTGCCGCGTGGGCCGCGCACCACGGTGGCACGGACGAGACGTGGGGCGAACTGCTCGGCGCCGTCTCCGCGGCCAAGGCCGACGAGCCTGATGCCGCCCGCACGTCCGAGTACTTCGCCCGTCTCGATGTCGCCGCGATCCCCGACACGGTGCTGCGCGCCGCGCTCACCGACCCGGTGACCGGAGCCGCCGCCCGCGGGCTGCTGCTGGCCCGGGGAGAGTCCGCCCCCGAGGACACGGTCCCCCTCACCGCCCGCGCCACGGTGCTCGTCGAGGAGCTGGACCAGCGCTGGATCGACGACATGCTCGGCCATGTGAGGCGCCGGTACGACGCGGACGAGACGGGCGCCCCGGCCGCGGCCGACATCCCGCCGACGACCCTGCTCCCCGCCTTCGACACGGCGGCCGCGGCCTGGCCCGGTGGCGCCGCAGCCCTGGTCGACGCCCTGGCCGAGGCGGATCCGGGCACGTCGCTGCGCATCCTGGAGGCCCTGCACGCCCACCACCCGGACCGCACGGTGGCGGCCGCGGCGGCCCACGCGAAGAAGACGGCGCAGCGGGCATCGTCCGGGCGCCGCCGCTGACACGCCCCGGGCTCGGCCGACAGCCCGCAGGGCCACCTTGCCGCGTACCGACACCCGGGCCCGGCAGGGCTTTGCCAGGGATGACGGTCGGGGAGTTCGGCGGGGAGATGTACGCGCCGCCGGTGCGGCAGGGGCAGAGAGTCGTCACGGTGGACACGAGGGCCTGCCGAGTGGCGGTCCGGATGCAACAATCCGCACCGAACCCAGCAGGCCCTCACCTGTTCAGGAACCCGGCCGTGCGTCGGCATCTTCCGGCACAGCGCGTCCGGCCCGGTACTGCCCCCACGACGCCGGTCGGACGGCTGGCCCCTCGCTGTCGAGCTGGACGCCGGGGCGACCGTTCTCGACGACGTAGGTCGCCCGGGTGGAGACCGGCGCACCGGGCCTGGTGACATAGGGGACGACCCGGAAGTCGGTCGTCCACAGGTCCGACGTCACCGTGGCCCGCATGCAGCCGCGGCGGTGGTCGGCGGGCTCGATGTGCGGGTTCGCGAGGAGTGAGTCGCGGCTGTAGGCATCCTGGTCGGCGCCGTCGCCAGGCGCTCACACCCTCGACAACGTGACAGCGCCTTCGAACGTGTGCCTCGGTGGTTTCTTCAGTCGTCGGCAGCGGCGGTCGCGGCGTGGGGGCAGGAGGTCGTTGAGGGGTTCCTGGACGACTTCGAGCCGGGCGGCTCCCGGGGCTTGCGGGTTCGCTGCGGTCTGTCCGGCGGTGATGAGCCGGGCGAGCCGCACCGTTGCAGTGAGGAGATCCGGTCGGGATCAATCTTGCTCTGTTGGGCTGCGTGGACCCCCGGTCGCCATCACGGGAGAGGGCGGTACGTACGACTCTCTCGCAGTGGTGCGGTCAGGGTCGGGTGATCGGTCGACGAGCCGGGGCGCCGGTCAGGTGCTGCCACCAGTCGGTGAGGGGGCGGGCACCGGAGTCCTCGTGGGCGAGGGAGCTGTCGGGGTGGCGGTCGCGGGCGCCGAGGAGCTGCTGCTCGACGGCATCGTGGCCCGGCCGGTCGAGGAGGGCGAGGTCGGGGTCGTCGACCGCGTTGAGCCACCGGTAGCCGTACTGCAGGCGCCGTCACGTTGTTGGGCGGGCCGGTGTCTGACGGTGTGCCGGGGGCGTGGTGGGCTTGCGGCCGGTCCTGTGTTCAGGCCGTGGTGGGCGGCCGGGGCCGGTGATCTGGTCCCAGACGGTGAAGCCGATGGCCATCTCGGCTCGGCGGTCGGGGCGGAGGCCGCGACGAAAGCAGCGAAGCTCCGGTTGAAGACGGATGACCTTGCCAAGTCGCCGTCCGTGACCGGAGCTTCGGTGTGTCGTCGGTCTGCCGCCGTCTGCTTGATCAAGTCGCCCTCGCGTCAGCACCGCGCACTGCCGCCGCCGGCCGAGCGGCCGGCAGTACTGTCCGGTCCACGCCGACGGCGCGGGGCGCGTCGCCCGTTCGTGGCGGTGCTGCTGGTCGCCGCGTGTGCAGTGACTTCGGGGGCCAGGCCCTGGACCGCGATCGGCCAGTGGGCACGGTCGGCCCCGCAGGAGATCCCGGTCCGGCTCGGCGCCCGCACCGCCGGGGCCCTCGCTGTGCGTGTCGCGCCGTCGCTGTCCACGATCCGTCAGGTGGGCGCTGCGAGGGAGAAGTCCGCATCGCGACCATCCGTCCCGGTGACGGCGGCGCTGGCGGCGAGCAAAGACCTCACCCACTTCATGAGTGTGACATTCACATGTCAAGTCTTCAACTCCCTTGATTATAACCACCAGTTACCACACTCTTTACTCGGCCCTGGGCGGAACGCAGCGCTCAGGGCCGTGTGCGCGACCCCGCGCGCACCCCCACACCGCGCGCCACACCCAGGCGCGCTTGCCTGAGGAGGACCCCCTCACATGGCACAACCGCGTAGCAGGAAGATCCGCTTCGCCGTCCTCACCGGTGTTGCGACCGCCGCCCTTTTGGGCGGACTCACCGCGCTTCCCGCCCAGGCCGCCCCGGCCGAAGGAAGAGTGCTCGCCGCCGACTCCCCCACGGCCGTCAAGGACAGCTACATCATCACGCTCAAGAAGACAGCGGGCTTCAAGTCCGCGTCGAGCAAGGGCAAGGGCCTGATCACCAAGTACGGCGGCACGGTGAAGAAGACGTTCGGCAGCGCGCTGAACGGCTACACGGCGGACCTCTCGGCGACCGAGGCCAGGAGACTCGCGGCCGACCCGGCGATCGCCTCGGTGGAACAGAACCAGAAGGTCCACCTCGACGCCACGCAGACCAATGCCCCCTGGGGACTGGACCGCATCGACCAGGCGGCACGCCCGCTCTCCGGCACGTACACCTACCCGGACTCGGCGGGCAGCGGCGTGACCGCGTACGTCATCGACACCGGGGTGCGCATCACGCATTCGCAGCTCAGTGGGCGGGCCTCGTACGGCTACGACGCCGTCAGCGGCGGCACGCCGTCGGACGGCAACGGCCACGGTACCCACGTCGCCACCACCATCGCGGGCTCCACCTACGGCGTCGCCAAGAAGGCCAGGATCGTGGCAGTCCGCGTGCTCAACGCCAGCGGCTCGGGCACCACGGCCGGCGTCATAGCGGGCGTCGACTGGGTCACCAAGAACCACTCCGGCCCCTCGGTCGCCAACATGTCGCTGGGCGGCGGCGCCTCCGCCTCGCTGGACGCGGCCGTGCGCAACTCGATCGCCAGCGGTGTCACCTACGCGGTCGCCGCGGGCAACGAGAACGCCAACGCGTCCTCCTCCTCCCCCGCCCGGGTCACCGAGGCGATCACGGTCGGCGCCACCACCAGTACGGACGCCAGGGCCAGCTACTCCAACTACGGCTCGGTCCTCGACCTCTTCGCCCCCGGCTCCTCGATCACGGCGGGCTGGCACACCAGCGACACCGCGACCAACACCATCTCGGGCACGTCGATGGCGACACCGCACGTCGCGGGCGCGGCCGCGGTCTACCTCGCGGGCCGCACCACGGCCACCCCGGCACAGGTTTCCGCGGCTCTGGTGAACGGCGCCACTTCGGGCGTGGTCACCAGCCCGGGCTCCGGTTCGCCGAACAAGCTTCTGCGTCTCGTCCCGTGACAACCCGTCAGATGTGAACGCCGTTTCCCGGAGGCCGCCGTGCCTTCGGGAAACGGCGCTTTCCCGGCCGGCGAGCGGACGGAGTCCGCTCGCCGGCCGGGCGTCAGGCCCGGTTGAGGTAGAGGAGCACGGCCAGTACGCGGCGGTGGTCCTCGGCGGAGCCGGCCAGGCCGAGCTTGGTGAGGATCGAGCTGACGTGGGTTTCGACCGTGCGGTGGGTGAGCCACACCGCCGTGGCGCCGACCAGCACCAGCAGCAGCCCGACCACGTTGTCCGGACGGCGCACCGCCGCCACCACGCCCAGCACGACGGAGGGCAGCGCGAACGCCACGCCGACCGCGAACGCCGTGTTGGCGCCCCCCTCCCCGCCGAGCACCGCCAGGATCACTCCGGCGGCTGCCGGCACGCTCGTCAGGACCGCGGCGGCGACAGCGAACAGACCCCGAGTTGCCACGCGCCCAGGGTAGGACGGCGGTCACCGGGAGTGAATACGTGGCAGCACGGAGAACGGTTCCGGGCCCGCCCCGATCCGCGGACCCGCCCCGTCCGCGACCTGCGCGGCTTCTGGCGGGTGACGGCGGCGGTCCTCGCCCCGCTTGCCCGCGCTCGCGCCGGCGGCGTGCCTGATCGTCCTGCCGTTCCGGCCGGACGCCCGGATCGGCACGGCGATCGCCGGCAGCGCGGCCCACCCCGGCGCCGCCCGGGCCGCGCTCTGGCTGTCGCTGCTGTTCACACTGCGTCAACCGCCTGCCGGGGATGGTGCGTTGTCGGCACCGGGGCGGAAAGCTGTGTGGGGACGCGGACCTCAGTCGTCGTACGACAGGCCGTGCCCGGAGCGGAAGAGGACCTTGGTCGGGTCGTCGGCCCGTTGGACGGGCACGGGCAGCTTGCCGCGCGGCTCGACCCGGCCGGCGATCACCCGGGCGGCGGCGCGCAGTTCGACCTCGGTCCAGCAGTAGGAGACCAGTGAGGCCGGGACGTCGCCGAGGTGGGCGATGTCGTAGGGGTTGCGCACCGCGAGGTGGACGACGGGGACGCCCGTCGCGAGCAGCCGGGACACCAGGGTGCGCTGGGCGCTGGTGGCGCTGACGTTGTCGGTGGTGACCACCACCGCGTCCCGTCCCTGTGCGGCGGCCACGGCCTCGTCGATCTTCGCCGCGTCGGGTGCCCGGCCGGTGGCGAGGTGGGTGGTGCTGTAGCCCAGTTCGTCGAACGCCCTGGCCAGCTCGGGCACCGTGGTGCGGGTCTCGTCGGTGGGGAAGGCCGGGTCGGCGCCGACCACGAGCAGCTTCTTCTGCCTGCGGCGCAGCGGGAGCGCCTTGTCCTCGTTGACCAGCAGGGTGGTGGTGCGCTCGGCGATCCGGGCGGCGGCGAGCCGGTGCTGGCGGGCGCCGACGACCCGGTCGACCTCCTTCGGGGAGGTGTAGGGGCTGCCTCTGAACAGGCCGACCTTGTCCTTGACCCGCAGGATGCGCAGCACCGACTCGTCGAGTCGGTCCTCGGTGATCTCCCCGCTGCGGACGGCGGCCAGGACGCCGTTGTAGGCGACGTCGATGTCCGGCGGGAACAGCAGTTGGTCGGCGCCGGCCTTGAGGGCGAGGACGGGCACGCGGTCGTCGCCGTACTTGGTGCGCACGCCGCGCATGTTGAGGGCGTCGGTGACGATCACGCCGTCGAAGCCGAGTTCGTCGCGCAGCACGCCCTGGAGGATCGTGGGCGACAGGGTGGCCGGTTCGTTGCTGGGGTCGAGCGCGGGGACCTGGAGGTGCGCGGTCATGATCGAGTCGACGCCGGCGGCGATCGCGGCCTTGAAGGGCGGGGCGTCGATGCGGTCCCACTCCTCGCGGGTGTGGGCGATCACGGGCAGCCCGGTGTGGCTGTCCTCCCCGGTGTCCCCGTGGCCCGGGAAGTGCTTGGCGCAGGCCACGACGCCGACCTGCTGATAACCCGTCACCTGGGCCGCCACCATGCGACCGACCTCGCGGGCGTCGGCGCCGAAGGAGCGGACGTTGATGATGGGGTTGGCCGGGTTGACGTTGACGTCGGCGACCGGGGCGAAATTCTGATGGATGCCCAGGGCTGCGAGTTCGGTGCCCGATATCCGTCCGGCGGTGCGCGCGTCGGAGAGCGATCGGCCCGCGCCGAGCGCCATCGCGCCCGGCAGCTGGGTGGCGCCGCTGCCGATGCGGACGTTGGCCCCGTGCTCCTGGTCGATGGAGATCAAGGACGGGACGGGGGTGGGCAGGGCGAGCGAGGCTCGCTGCACACCGTTCGTCAAGTCCGCGATCTGGCGGGGGTCTTGTATGTTGTTCGCCCAGCCGGAGAAGTAGATGACACCCCCGATGTGGTACTTGGCGATGAGCTCGGCCACGGTGCGGACGCCGAGTTCCCTGAGGTTGCGGTCCTGGTCGAACTGGCTGGGAGAAGTCGCCGACGTACCGTAGAAGTACGGTACGAACAGCTGGCCGATCTTCGCCTCGATGCTCATCCGGGAGATGATCTTCTTGAGGCGGTTGTCGCGCTTGTGCGCGACCGCGGGGGTGGCCGTCACGCCCACGACGCCCGTTGCGCTCGCAGCGACCACGGTCGCGGAGGCGAGAACGGTTCGTCTGGACAGACTCCGGTCCTGCATGCGGACATGCTCCTTCCAGCCTTGCCCATCAAGGGAGTTGAAGGAAACGTGAAGGAATCCGAACAGCGGGAAACGTAGCCCGCAGATCGCGGGCGGGGCAAGAGGTCCAGACACAATAGGTCTAGACGAAATGAGGGCTCTCCCGCCGTATGCGCGGATCAGGCTGTCGTGAGTTGGCGGCCGGTGAGGGCGGGTCCGACGCCGCGCACTGCCGCACCGCCATGAGGGAGCGGACGGAGTTCGGTGTCAGCCCCGGCCGAGGACGCAGAACTCGTTGCCAGCCGACATCACCCCGTCCCCGGCCATCCTTGACGGCGGGAAACGGAGCCCTGGCGCCCAGGGCCCGAGAGGCCTGCCTTCCGGCACGTCCCGCACACCGGAACACGGGCACTGTTCGGGAGAACGGGGTGTCCGACAGGGACGACGCGGGCGTCTTCCTCGGCCTGGACGAAAAGAGACGCCACGAACGCCGCGCTGATCGCGCATGCCGCCCGTCCGACCAGGTGCTGAAGCTGCGCAAGCAGGGCACCACACCCGCCCAGGAGAAAGCCCGCCGCGCACGCGAAGAACAAGACCGGCTCGCGGCACGCGCCGCCGGGGACCGCGTCCGGGCCCGACCCACCGCGCGTCACCGCCCCGGAGTCGCCCGTGGGGCGGCGCCCGCGGTGCTCCCGGACGGACGGATAGTGTGGGCCCGTCAGCGAAGATCGCAGAAAGACGGAGCACATGGCGGACATCGTGGAGACGGCGGCGCGGAAGGTCTTCGAGCGCTACGACGTGGACGGGGACGGCCTGGTCACCGCAGACGAGTACCGGAAGGTCGTGGCGGAGCTGGAGGGCTCCGAAATCACCGGGCCTGAGGCCCGGGAACTGATCGATCTGCTCGACACCAACGGCGACGGCCAGATGTCCTTCGAGGAGTTCTGGGCGGCCATGAACCGTTGACACCACGGGCCCGGCACACGAGCGTGCCGGGCCCGGCCGTGCCGCCCCGAGTACCGGCGGGTGCCTCGACCGATCCTCGTCCGGCTCACCGGTTCATGATCACGAGCCGTGCGCCGTGAATCCCCGGGCCCAGGGCACGCGTACGCGTGCAGGGCTCCCGAGCCGTTGAGCTCTGGTCCGGGAATGACCGTCACGAGCAGCGGCCGGTGGCGAGGCGGGGAAGTCCTTCTTCGCCGTTGTGCCGCTCGAAAAGTCGTCGCGGATGGCAGCGGTGACGGTTCGTCGGCCGGGAGCATGTCCGGATGAACGTGTCCCTGTTGTGCAGGGTGACCCGGAGGTTGCCCTCCCCGCCGTCGTTGCTGCTCCGCGGGGATGCGGCGAAAGACACCGACTTCTCGTCCTGCGCCACCGGAGCGCGGTGCTGCGCCGGCAGCAAACCGGCCCGGTCCACCACGGGCAAGTCGATACATCGCGAGAGGACAGCGGCGTCAAACGGTGCACGGACGGAGCGTGGTCCGCTCAGACCCCCACCGGCGAGGGTCCTGCGAGCGCCTCCGACTCTCCTGTGAAAAAGGTGTCCAGCGCCGTGAGTGATGCGTCCAGGCGCTGCCGCAGCGTGACGTAGTCGTCGGCGAGCGCGCTGACCACCAGGGCGTGTTCGCCCGCCACCAGGGTCGCTGCGCTGGGTTCCGGGCGGGGGTGAGGCGGCTGTGCCGGTGCTCCCGGGTCGACGGTGAGCAGGGCGCCGATGGCTTTGCGGCCGGCTGTCACGGCCGGTCCGGCCCAGCCGGGCCCATGTGTGCATGGGGGACGTGAATGTCACATCTGCTCAGTACCGGCCTTCCCGGCTGCCCGCCGAGGCCGGAGCGGAGGTGGCTCACGGGTCTTCCGGCTCTGCTGTCATAGCCGACCGGCATGAGTTTCTAACCGAGCAGTCGCAGCATCGCGAATGCGGTGAGTCCCACGAGCAGGGTGGACAGCAGGCCGAGCAGCAACGCCCGGGGTCCGGTGCGCAGCAGGGCGCCGATCCGAACCGAGCACCCCAGTCCGAACAGTGCGCCCGCCAGCAGCAGTGTGGTGACGGTTCGCGATGCGTCGAGCACCGGTTCGGGCAGCACGCCCAGCGTACGCACCGCGACCATGGCCAGGAAACCGAGCACGAACAGCGGGACCAGGGGCGGGCGCCGGTCCCGCCGGGGCGGCGCGTTGCGCCGTTCCGCCAGGCTCACCCCGGCCACCATGGGCGCGAGCACCACCACCCGGCTGAGCTTCACCACCGCGGCGGTGGCCACCGCCGCGGCTCCTGCCGGCGATGCGGCCGCGACGACCTGGGCGACCTCGTGGACGGACAGCCCCGCCCACGCACCCTGTTCCACGCCGGTCAGGCCGAGGAGCGGCCCGCACAGCGGCACGGCCACGATCGCCAGTCCGCCGTACACGGTCACGAGTGCGATCGCCGTGGCGACGTCTTCGTCCTCACGGCGCACCACGCTCTCCATCGCCGCGATCGCCGAGGCCCCGCATATGGAGAACCCGGTGGCCACCAACACCGCAAGGCCGCGCGACACACCGAGCAGCCTGCCGAGGCCGAGTGTGCCGAGGAAGCTGATCGCCACGGTGAGCGCGACCGCGAGCACGGGGCCTGTGCCCAGGTCGAGCACGTGCTCGACGGCCAGTTGCAGGCCGAGCAGCACCACGCCTGCGCGCAGCAGCCTGCGGGTGGCCCACTGCAGGCCGGGACGCATCGCGGCGGGCAGCACCGGGAGGTTTCCGACGCAGGCGCCGAGTACGACAGCCGCGGTCAGCGCACTGAGCCCGGGCAGGAGCAAGGCGACCGCGTACGCCGCGCCGGTACCCGCGACAACGCAGGTCAGCCCGGGTAGCAGTCGGTGTGCGGCAGATGCCGGGGAGGTTGCGGTCGTTCCGCCGGGGTTCATCATGATCCCCACCGTCGGCGATGCTCCGGATCGGCGGTAGCCGCGCACTCGGCATGACGTCATACCCTGTGGCTATGAGTGCGGTACCCGATCTGGAGTCCTTGCGGCTGCTCGTGCTGATCGGTGAGCGGGGCAGTCTGGGCAAGGCGGCGGCCGAGATGGGGATAGCCCAGCCCTCGGCGAGCAAGCGTCTGTCCACGTTGGAACGGCGGCTCGGCCTCACCCTTGTCGACCGGACCCGGCGTGGTTCCGCACTCACCCCGGCGGGCCGGGTCGTGTGGGGGTGGGCACAGCGGGTGCTCGAGGAACTGGACGGCTTGCTGACCGGGGCCGAGGCCCTGCGCAGCGAGCGCGACGCCAAGCTGCGGGTGGGCGCGAGCATGACCATCGCCGAGCACCTGGTGCCGATGTGGATCGGCGAACTGCGCCGGTCCGAGCCGGAGCTCTACGTCGGCCTGCAGGTGACCAACTCGGAACGGGTGGGAGCGCTGGTGCGTGACGGAGCGATCGATGTCGGGTTCGTGGAGTCGCCGACCGCGCCTGCCGGGTTGTCCACCCGCAGGGTTGCGGCGGACCGGCTGCTGGTCGTGGTCGCCCCGGCTCATCCGTGGGCGCGCATACGGCGTTCACTGAGCACGGCGGAGCTGGTGACCGTGCCATTGGTGGTCAGGGAACGGGGGTCGGGCACCAGGGAGACCCTGGAACGCGCGCTTCGCCGCGCCGGGGCGGGCGAGGTCATGCCGTTGGTCGAACTCGGGTCGGCAGCCGCGGTCCGGGGCGCGGTGATCGCCGGTACCGGTCCCGCCGTGATGAGCGAGCTCGCCGTGGCCGCGGACCTTGCCGAGGGCAGACTGATCGAGGTGGCGGTGGCCGGGCTGGACCTGCGCCGGATGCTGCGCGCGGTGTGGCCGGCGGGGCGCAAGCTCGTCGGCCCTGCCGCCTCCTTGCTCGCCACCGCGACCAGGGGCCGGTGAGGCACGCTGCGCTTCAAGGTCCACGAGGACTGGGGCGCGGCCCCTGCGGTGATCTCCGCCTGTCTCGACGTGTGCGGCGAGTCCGGCGCCCAGCCGGCCATCCACGCAGACTCCCTTGGCACCCCACAGGCCGGGCACCCGCCCCGCTGTTGTACCGCGCCGTCGACACCGCCGTCCGGCTGACAAGCCTGCGGGGGTGGCCACGGCCATGGCCGCGGATGATCGGACAACAGTGCCGGGTTGACCACCGCGAGGATCGTGGCGACGTCCTCACGAGACACGTCACCAGGACCTCGTCGCGATCACCGTTCGTGACGAGGCAGGGCCTGTCGTGCGCTGCGGAGTGTGACTGGAGTCGATGGTCGCCGGCGACCAGCGATCTGCTGCGCAGCCCGCAGCCCGCAGCCCGCAGCCCGCAGCCCGCAGCCCGCAGCCCGCAGCCGGGCCGGAAGCGTGTGACTACTGCGCTCCGCCATCAGCTCTGCTCAATGGGGAGATGAATGGGTCCTCGCAGGACGGGGCTTCGCCGGTACGGCGGCGGGTCGGCAACCAGGCTGGGCCGATCGAGGCGCTGTACCAGCTCGCCCGGCGCGATCTGGGATTCCAGCCGGGCCAGGGGGCCGCCGAAGCACAGGTGGATGCCGCTGCCGAAGCCGAGGTGCTGGTTGTCACGCCGGTCGGGGTCGAAACTGTCGGGATCGTGGAAGCGGTTCGGATCGCGGCTGCCCGAAGCCAGCATGAGCATGATCTGCGAGCCCTTGGGGATGACGGTGTCGGCGACGGTGATGTCGCTGTACGCCGCCCGCCAGGGAATGATGTGCACGGGCGGCTCGTAGCGCAGCAGTTCTTCGACCAGCGGCACGGCCAGGCCCGGTGCTCCTGCTGCGCCCGGTCGACCGGCGAGCCGGCCCGCGCCGCCCGTCGGGCCGCGGGCAACGCCCCGGCCCACGAGGTCACCGTGGTGCACAGCGCCTCCCGGTGCACCTACGGGGTGGCGCGTATCCATGCAGAATTGCGCAGGCTGGAGCGGCGGGGCAACCGCAAGCGAGTGGAGCGGATCATGCGGGGGGCGCGGCATCGCCGGGGAACCCGGCGCAAGCGCCGGTCGCTGACCCGTCCGGCGAGGAGGGCGGTGCCCGCCGTGGACCTGATCGGCCGCGACGGCACGGCCGAGGGCCCGGGCCGGAAACCGGTCGGGGACATCACCCATCTCCCCACCGCCGAGGGCCTGCTGTGTCGGGCGACCCGGCTGGACCTGGCCACCCACGGGATCGTCGGCCATCCGATGGCCGAAGGACGGCTCCCCCCCCCCCGCCGTATGTTTGAGTGTTAAATTATTGACCGCTTAGGTAACGCCACCTAGGGTCGCGGCAACTCTGCTGACTCCCGCACTGCGCGGAAGGATTCCCATGTCGACCGTGGCCACGGAAAAAAGCCTGGGCCTGGGCTCCATTGCTGCGAGACTCGAACGGTTGCCGCACTCGCGGTGGCACGTCAAGGTCCGCTTCCTGATCGGCGCCGTCACCTTCTTCGAGGGGTTCGACCTCCTGCTCGCCGCCTCCGCACTGCCCGTCCTGACCGAGCAGTGGAACCTCTCCACCGGTCAGGCGACCTTCGCCGTCTCCGCCGCCTCGGTCGGCATGCTGGTCGGAGCGTTCGGCGCCGGCTGGCTCGGCGACAAGATCGGCCGGGTGCGCACCGTCGCCCTCGGCGTGCTGATCACCGGCCTCGCCAGCATTGCGGTGGCCTGCTCCGCCAACATCGAGATGTTCGCAGGCTTCCGCTTCGTCCAGGGCATCGGCATCGGCGGCGTGGTGCCCATCGCCGCCACCTACATCAACGAGATCGCCCGCTCCGACAACCGCGGCAAGCTGGTGCTGCTCTACGAGTTGATCTTCCCCGCCGGTCTCTCGGCGGCCTCCCTGGCCGCCGTCTGGGTCGTCCCCAACCTAGGCTGGCAGGCGATGTTCCTGATCGGCGGCCTGCCGGTGCTGCTGGCGCTGTTTTTGGTCCGCAAGGTGCCCGAGTCGCCGCGCTGGCTGGCCTCCCAGGGGCGCCTGGAGGAAGCGGAGGAGGTCATCACCAAGATCGAGGCCGAGGTCCGGGCCTCGGCCAAGGAGGCGCTGCCCAAGCCCTCCCTGGACATCCCCGCCGAGGAGTCCCGCGGCCGCCTGCGCGAGATCTTCCAGGGCCGCTACCTGCGTCGCACCGTCATCCTGTCGACCATGTGGTTCGTGGCCTACTACGTGAACCACGGCATCATCACCTGGCTGCCGTCGCTCTACACCAAGCAGTTCGGGCTGGACCTCGCCACCGCGCTGATCTACTCCCTGATCAGCAACGCCACCGGTCTGCTGGGCACGCTGATCGCCGCGCTGGTGGTCGACCGCATGGGCCGCAAGCCGCTGCTGCTCACCGCGCTGATCGGTACCACGGCCGCACTGGCCGCGCTCGCTGTCGCCGGTGCCACCTCCGGCGGTCAGGTCGCGCTCTTCGCCTCCTGCACCACCTTCTTCATCTTCGTCATCAACGCCTCGCTCTACCTCTACTCGCCGGAGCTGTACCCGACGCGCAACCGCGCCAAGGGCGCCGCGTTCGGCGGTGTGTGGAACCGCCTCGGTGTGATCTTCGGCCCGATCGCGGTCGGCGCGATCATCGCCTCCGGAGCGAGCCTCAACGTCATCTTCATCCAACTGGCGGTCGTCGCCGCGGTGGGCGCGATCGTCGCCTGCTTCGCAGAGGAGACCAAGGGCAGGACGCTCGAGGAGCTCAACGCCTGACGGCTGCCGCGCGCACCCCGCAGGCCCGGCTCTCCCCTACGGCAGGAGAGCCGGAGGTCCCGATTTCCGAGGTCGTCCCGCCCTTCTCACATCCGGGCGCCTGCCCGAAACCATTGAAGGAATAATTTTTCACCCAATAAGGAATGACCAGGAGGAGACCGCTGTGGCCGACAGGGCTCAGAGCAGCACGGACGCCGACGCGGTGTCGCGCATCATCGAGGAGTGGCACCGGCAGCGGCCGGATCTCGACCCGTCCCCCATCGAAGTGCTGGGACGCCTGCACCGGTCCTTCCTGCTGTACCAGTCGCGGACGAGTAAACCGGTGGCCGCGGCGGGGCTGTCGCTGGCCGGGTTCGATGTGCTGGCTGCGCTGCGGCGGTCCGGGGAACCGTACCGTCTGACGGCGGGTGAGCTGGCGGCGACAAGCCTGATCTCGTCCGCCGGCGTGACGCTGCGACTGGACCGGCTGGAGGGCGACGGGCTGATCGTCCGGGAACGGGACGTGAAGGACCGCCGAGTGGTGCACTGCCGGCTCACCCCGGCGGGGCTCAAGCTGATCGACAGCCTGTTCGCGGAGCACCTGGAGAACGAGCGGTCCATGCTGGCGGGGCTGAAGCCGAAGGAGCGGGTACAACTGGCCGCACTGCTGCAGAAGCTGGAGCGCAGCTTGGGATCGACGGCGGACCCCGCGGCAGGCGTTGTCACGTTGGCGGGGTGTTGAGCGATTGAGAGCGCGTCAGGGCGTGGAGGTGGCGGGTGTCCGGTGTCGGCGGGGCCGGAAGTGGGGTGGGATGCCGCCGAACGCGGACAGGAATCTTTGTGCGGCGTCGACGGAGCGGAAGCCTTTCACGGCGCGTTCGCGCTGCCGCGTGGGCTGGTGGGAGTTTTCGGCCCGGTTGTTCAAGCCTTTGTGGGAGCGGTGCTCGACCGAGGGCATGACCTCGCGGTAAGCAGCCCCGTAGGAACGGAGTCTGTCCGTGACGATCCCCCTCGGCACGGCCCCGATTTCCTTGAGGAGCCGACGGGAGAAGCGCCGGGCCGCGGCCCTGTTGCGCCGGTTCTGGACGAGGGTGTCCAGCACGTTGCCGTCCTGGTCGGCCGTGCGCCAGAGACACTTCTGCCGCCGTTGATCGTGATGAAGACCTCGTCGAGGTGCCACTTGTCGCCGGGGCGGAGACGTCGGCGGCGCAGCGCGTTGGAGTAGGCCTGTCCGGACCTGGCGCACCAGCGGCGGACGGTCTCGTGGGAGACGATCCCCCCGCGCTCGAGCATCAGTTCCTCGACCCCGCGGAACGACAGCGGGAAGCGGAAGCACAGCCACACGCAGTGGGCAATGACCTCGGCCGGGTACCGGTGCCCCTGGTACGACGGCGGCGTGCTGACGGGGGATACCGGTTTCACCTGATGGGTCAACGGACGACAGGCTGCGGCTGCGGGTGAGCGGGCGCCGGAAAAGTCCCCCGGACGGCGTATCGGGGCATCAAGTCCACTACAGGAAAACCCATCTGGTCACCCATCAGCACGCCACAGAACGGCACGCAGGTGCCCCCTTGTAACCCGATTGGAGTCAATCTGCTGAATTCCCCTTATCTCTCGATATGGCAGATATCGGAATCGGTCAGTACGTTCATCATGAGTCGGCTGGCCAGTCGATTTCCCGAGACAGGAGAAACGCGTGATGATTACCCGTTCCACCGTCGCTACCGCGGCCGTCGCGGCCCTGGCCGCCACCGGTATCACCTACGCCTCGGCGTCCGCCTACGAGCCGGCCCAGGCCGCCCCCGCGGTCCAGCAGGCAGCCGCCCCCGCCTCGGCCCCCGCGGGCGGCGACTCCGGCAAGGACAACGGAGCTGAGGAGAGCGAGGGCAAGGACAGCGAGGGCAAGGACAACGGGGGCAAGGACAGCGGGGGCAAGGACAGCGAGGGCAAGGACAACGGGGGCAAGGAGAGCGAGGGCAAGGACAACGGGGGCAAGGACAACGGGGGCAAGGACAACGAGGGCAAGGACAACGGGGGCAAGGACAGCGAGGGCAAGGACAACGAAGGCCGGGACTTCGAGGGCAAGGACAACGGGGGCAAGGACAACGGGGGCAAGGGCAACGAAGGCCGGGACTTCGAAGGCAAGGACAACGGAGGCAAGGGCAACGAAGGCCGGGACTTCGAAGGCAAGGACTACGAAGGCCGGGACTTCGAAGGCAAGGACCACGAAGGAAGGCGCTTCGAGGGCCGGATCCACATCAACGAGCGTTCCTACTCGGCCGTTCCGGGCGACTGCATCACCGTCGTGAGCGGCCTGGGCTCCCGCAGCCTGAACATCCGCAACGACAGCTGGAGGACCGTCGAGGTCTTCCGCGGGGCCACCTGCGACAACGGCGCCCCCATCGCCACCGTCGGACCGCACAGCTCCAGCGACGGCGTGCACCCCCGCCACGTCAGGGGCGGCGTCTTCGTCAAGAACGGAGTGGTGGGCAGCTTCCGGGTCGTCCACCACTTCGGCAAGCACGGCGGGGACGGCGGACGCTGACCGGATCGCCGCCTTGGCGCAGCACACAGACCCCGGCCCGCTGGAATCGGGCCGGGGTCCCCCCTGCAGCATCCCATCCCGGACACCCGCTTTCACCCACCCACCGGGCACCCCGTCGTGAATCCGGACAACGACGCCCTGTCGGTCCAGCCCCTCCTCGATCTCAACCGACCGGGAGTGTCATGAATCAGATCAGGCTCTGACAGGATTTTCGTAGCCGTTGATCGTCAGCTGGATGGATCAGTTGAGCAGGATCCGGTGAGGGAGGAGGCGGAAGCCGGCCCGGCCGTACATCTGGCGTTCGGTGTGTCCTGACTGAACCGCTCCGGGATCGGTGGAGGCTCCACGCGTTGCCTCCAGCCGCCGGTTGGGGCTGGTGTTGAGCGTAGTGGTTGGTCTCGTGCTCGTGGGGCGGGACGTCTCCGATGGCGGTGCGGAGGCGCTGGTCGTTGAACCGGTCGACCCTCCCGCAGCCTTCGGCCGGGGCGCCCCCACCGCGGTGCCGAGTTCGACGTCGGCCAGGCCGTTCCAGGGCCTGGAAGCCGAGGCCGCTTCGAGGATCTCGTTGGTCCGGCGCAGCACCGCGTTCTCGTGCCGCAGCACGAGCAGTTCGGCACACGACATGACACTGCGCCTCCCCGCGTGCCTGCGGACGGATACCGTCCGCCCTCTGGCGGACGC
>NZ_JBFAKH010000110.1:0-19329 GCF_040655635.1 Streptomyces sp. NPDC050388 | reverse complement strand
GCTCGCGGACCTTCTCCTGGCCGATGAACTCGTCCAGGTCCTTGGGCCGCAGGGCGGCCTCGACGGCCTGGTCCTCCCCGTCGGCGACAGATCCCACCAGCCGCTCCGCGGCGACGGGGTCGGTCGTGTCGTCCCAGTTCACTGAAGTCTCCTAGCCGGGGTGGGGCGGGCGTGCGGGTGTTCCGGTCGGGGTCGGCGGCCCGGGTGCCGCATCTGGCGGTGGTGGTCCGTGGCCGGACTTACCGGGCGCGGTTCAGGGTCTGCAGAGCCGCCTTCAGCAACGGGCCCACCTGGGGGGTGCCCTCGGCCGCCTCGGCCTGCGGAGTGACGGCGGCGACCGCCTCGTCGGCCTCGCGCGTCGCGTACCCGAGGCCGATCAGGGCGGCGTGCAGCTGGTCGCGCCAGCCCGTGGTGCCGGGTCCGGCCGCGGCCGCCGCCGCGCCCACCGGTGCGCCGAGGCGGTCCTTCAGCTCCAGGAACAGCTTCTGGGCGCCCTTCTTGCCGATGCCGGGCACGGCGGTGAGCGCCTTCTCGTCGGTGGTCGCGACGGCCCGGCGCAGCGCGTCCGGGGTGTGCACGGCGAGCATGGCCTGGGCCAGGCGCGGCCCGACGCCGCTGGCGGTCTGCAGCAGCTCGAAGACCTGCCGCTCGTCGTCGTCCGCGAAGCCGTAGAGGGTGAGCGAGTCCTCACGCACGACCAGGGACGTCGCGAGCCTGGCGTGCGCGCCGACGCGGAGCGCGGACAGCGTGTTGGGCGTGCACTGGACGGCCATGCCGACGCCGCCGACCTCGACGACCGCGGCGTCGGGGGCGAGCGCGGCGACCGTGCCGCTGACGAAGGCGATCATGCGGAGCGCCCCTTCGGTGAGTTCGGTGCTGTGGGTGTGCGCGAGGCGTGCAGGGCGGCCGCCTGACGCAGCTGGTTCTGGGCCGGGGCCCGCCAGATGTGGCAGATGGCGAGAGCCAGGGCGTCGGCCGCGTCGGCGGGCTTCGGGGGCGCGTCGAGCCGCAGCAGCCGGGTGACCATCGCGCCGACCTGGGCCTTGTCCGCGCGGCCGGAGCCGGTCACGGCGGCCTTGACCTCGCTGGGCGTGTGCAGGGCGACGGGGATGCCTCGGCGCGAGGCGCACAGCAGGGCGACGGCGCTTGCCTGGGCGGTTCCCATCACCGTCCGGACGTTGTGCTGGCTGAAGACCCGTTCGACGGCGACGAACTCCGGCCGGTGTTCGTCCAGCCACTGTTCCAGGCCCTGCTCGATGGCGACGAGGCGGTCTCCGAGATCGGCGGCGGCGGGCGTGCGTACGACACCGACGCCGAGCATGGTGAGCGGTCGCCCGGCGACCCCCTCGACCACCCCGACGCCGCACCGCGTCAACCCCGGGTCGACCCCCAGCACTCGCACGCCGCCTCCCCTCTCCTCGGCTCATCCGCCGCCGCTCTCGCGGACCTGGCTGATCGCCGCCGGGGTTCCTCGATCGAGGGTCACGGCCCGCGTACGGTGATCTTTGACGTACGCCAGGCTATCGGCTGCCACTGACAGGAGCTGCGGGCCGGTGGGGGCGTTCCCCTCACCGGCCCGCTGGAGTCGTCGCGCACGCAGCCGCGTCACACGTCGACCTTCTCCATGATCTCGTCGCTCACGTCGAAGTTGGCGAAGACGTTCTGCACGTCGTCGCTGTCCTCCAGCGCGTCGATCAGCTTGAAGATCTTCTTGGCGCCCTCCTCGTCCAGCTCGACCTGCATGGTCGGGACGAAGTTGGCCTCGGCGGAGTCGTAGTCGATCCCCGCGTCCTGCAGTGCGGTACGGACCTCGACGAGGTCGGTGGCCTCGCTGAGCACCTCGAAGGACTCACCGAGGTCGTTGACCTCCTCGGCGCCCGCCTCCAGGACGGCGGCGAGGACGTCGTCCTCGGCCAGCTCACCCTTGGGGACGATCACGACGCCCTTGCGGTTGAACAGGTACGACACCGAGCCGGGGTCGGCCATCGAGCCGCCGTTGCGGGTCATCGCGACCCGCACGTCCGAGGCGGCGCGGTTGCGGTTGTCGGTGAGGCACTCGATGAGCACCGCGACACCGTTCGGGCCGTAGCCCTCGTACATGATCGTCTCGTAGTCGGCGCCACCGGCCTCGAGACCGCCACCGCGTTTGATGGCGGAGTCGATGTTCTTGTTCGGCACCGACTGCTTCTTGGCCTTCTGAACGGCGTCGTAGAGCGTGGGGTTGCCGTCCAGATCGACACCGCCCATACGCGCGGCGACCTCGATGTTCTTGATCAGCTTCGCGAAGAGTTTGCCGCGCTTGGCATCGAGGACGGCCTTCTTGTGCTTCGTCGTGGCCCATTTGGAGTGGCCGGCCATCTGACTCTCTCCTTCGCGTAACCCATCCCTGCAACAAACTCCCCCAGGGCTCGAAAGCCCGGGAGGTACCCAGGAATCCTACAAGGCGTCGGCCGCCCGGCACTCGCGTGTCATGGTGACGAACAAGCCGTGCACACGGTGATCGCCGGTCAGTTCCGGGTGGAACGACGTGGCCAGGACGTTGCCCTGGCGGACCGCGACGATGTGGCCGTCGTGCTCGGCGACCACCTCGGCTCCGGCTCCGACGGACTCGACCCAGGGGGCGCGGATGAAGACACCGTGCACGGGGCCGCCCACCACTCCCTTGACGTCGACCGCGGCCTCGAAGGACTCGTTCTGCCGCCCGAAGGCGTTGCGGCGCACGATCATGTCGATCCCACCCACGGTCTCCTGGCCCGAGCGCGGATCGAGGATCTTGTCGGCGAGCAGGATCATCCCGGCGCAGGTGCCGTAGACGGGCATGCCTGCGCGCACGCGTGCGCGCAGGGGCTCCATCAGGCCGAACAGGACGGCCAGTTTGGAGATGGTGGTGGACTCACCACCGGGCAGGACCAGACCGTCGACCTCGTCGAGTTCGTCGGGCAGGCGCACCGGCCTGGCCACGGCACCGGCCGCGGCCAGGGCGACGAGGTGCTCCCGTACGTCGCCCTGGAGGGCCAGGACGCCTGTCACGACGTCGCTCATGGCTACCAGCCGCGGTTGGCGTAGCGCTCGGCCTCGGGAAGGGTGTCGCAGTTGATGCCGACCATGGCCTCACCGAGGTTGCGGGACGCCTCCGCGATCACCTTCGGGTCGTCGTAGAAGGTGGTGGCCTTGACGATGGCGGCGGCACGCTTGGCCGGGTCGCCGGACTTGAAGATGCCGGAGCCGACGAAGACGCCCTCGGCGCCGAGCTGGCGCATCAGCGCGGCGTCGGCGGGAGTGGCGACACCGCCGGCGGAGAACAGCACGACCGGCAGCTTGCCCAGCTCGGCGACCTCCTTGACCAGCTCGTACGGGGCGCGCAGCTCCTTGGCGGCGGCGTACAGCTCGTGGTTGTCGAAGCCGCGCAGCCGGGCGATCTCGTTCTTGATCTGGCGCAGGTGACGGACGGCCTCGACGACGTTGCCGGTGCCGGCCTCGCCCTTGGAGCGGATCATCGCGGCACCCTCGGCGATGCGGCGCAGGGCCTCGCCGAGATTGGTGGCACCACAGACGAAGGGGGTGGTGAACGACCACTTGTCGGAGTGGTTGACCTCGTCGGCCGGAGTGAGGACCTCGGACTCGTCGATGTAGTCGACGCCGAGGGACTGCAGGACCTGGGCCTCGACGAAGTGGCCGATGCGGGACTTGGCCATGACCGGGATGGAGACGGCCCCGATGATGCCGTCGATCATGTCCGGGTCGGACATGCGTGCCACACCGCCGTCCTTGCGGATGTCGGCGGGCACGCGCTCCAGGGCCATGACGGCGACGGCGCCCGCGTCCTCGGCGATCTTCGCCTGCTCCGGTGTGACGACGTCCATGATCACGCCGCCCTTGAGCTGCTCGGCCATGCCGCGCTTCACGCGGGCGGTGCCGGTCTCGGGGGCCTGGTTTTCGGAGAGCGTGCTGGACACGAATGACCTCACTGTTGCGAAGAAGGGGTTCCTACAGCACTGAGGAAACGTGAACGGACCAGTCCACAGCAAGAGCCAATGATGAGGCGGTGGATCCTTCCGGGCGGATCCTTCCGGGTGGCTCTCCCGGTACGGCCCTCGGCGCGACCGGCTCCGGGCGGACTCCTGGTCCTTCCGGGCGGGACCCGCGCTACGCGGCCCGCTCCATCAGGGAGGCCGGGGGTTCGTCGTCCATTTCGAAGGCCATCGGGAACGGCGCGTGTCCCGCCAGCCGGAACCAGCGCACCTTGCGGTGCCGACGCAGAGCCCGTGCGGCCCGTACGGCGTCGTTGTGGAAACGCCGCGCCATGGGCACCTTGCGGACCGCCTCGGCGAGTTCCAGGGCCGCTTCCTCTCCCCCGGGCGCGTCCCTGACCGCGTCCACCTGCTGCGCCTCGGCGAAGACGGCACGCAGCGCCTGGCTCAGTTCGCTCTCGGCGACCTCCCGTTGCTCCTCCACCGTCTGCCGCGCGGCGTGCGCGGCCTCGTAGAGCACGATCGAGGCGGCCGGGTCGAGCACCCCCGACGTGGCCAGTTCCTGCGCCACTGAGGCACGACGCAGCAACTGCGCGTCCAGCGCGGCACGGGCGGCGTCGATCCGGGCGTGCAGCCGGTCCAGCCGCCCCGCCGTCCAGCTCAGGTAGAGGCCGATCGCGGCGAGGACGACAAGGATCCAGATGAGGGTTGCGGTCACGGGCGGCAAGGCTACCGGGAGCCGCATCCGGGCCGGGACGGGCCGGAGCCCGACCGACGGGGTCGGGTCAGGTCCTTCCCGGCCTCAGTCCCGCGTCAGACCGAAGCGTGCCCACCGCTTCGTCGTCCGGTCGTCCGCCGCCACCGCGGCCGCGCCGGCGGTCACCGTCTCGTAGACGGACATGATGTCCGCGCCGACGGTCGACCAGTCGAAGCGGCGGACGTGGGAGCTGCCCCGTTCCCGCAGCTTCGCGCGGCGCTCCGGGTCCTCCAGGAGGCGTATCGCGGCGTCGGCCAGCGCGTCGGCGTCCTCGTTGGGGAACAGTTCGCCCGCCGCCCCCCGGTCGAGGACCTGGGCGAAGGCGTCCAGGTCGGAGGCGAGCACCGGCGCCCCCGCGGACATCGCCTCGACCAGGATGATGCCGAAGCTCTCGCCGCCGGTGTTGGGCGCCACGTACAGGTCGACGCTGCGCAGGAGCCGGGCCTTGTCCTCGTCGCTGACCATGCCGAGGAACTCGACACGGGAACGGAGTCCGTCGGGCAGGCTCTCGACCGCCTCCTCCTCGTCGCCGCGTCCCGCGACCAGCAGCCGCGCCCGCGGGCGGGCTGCGAGGATCTTCGGCAGGGCCCGCATCAGCACCGGGAGGCCCTTGCGGGGCTCGTCGATACGGCCGATGAAGCCGATCGTCTCCCCCTGCCACCGCGGATCGGCCTCGGCGCGGGCGAAGAAGTCGACGTCCACACCGTTCGGGATCACCACGGCGTCCCCGCCGAGGTGTTCGACGAGCGTGCGGCGGGCGTACTCGCTCACCGCGATCCGCGCGCTGATCTTCTCCAGGGCCGCCTGCAGGATGGAGTAGGCGGCGATCATGGCCCTGGAGCGCGGGTTGGACGTGTGGAAGGTGGCCACGATGGGTCCCTCGGCGGCCCAGCAGGTCAGCAGGCCGAGCGAGGGCGAGGTCGGCTCATGGATGTGGATCACGTCGAAGGCGCCCTCGTGCAGCCAGCGCCGCACCCGGGCCGCCGACAGGAAACCGAAGTTGAGCCGGGCCACCGAGCCGTTGTACGGCACCGGCACCGCGCGGCCGGCCGAGACGACGTACGGCGGCAGCGGGGTGTCGTCGTCGGCCGGGGCGAGGACGGACACCTCGTGGCCGAGCCGGATGAAGTACTCGGCCAGGTCACGGATGTGGAACTGGACGCCACCCGGCACGTCCCAGGAGTACGGGCAGACGATGCCGATTCTCACGCAGTCGCCTCCCGCGCGGGGTCGAGGTCCTTGAGCCACAAGCGCTGCAGCATGTGCCAGTCCTCCGGATGCTCGGCGATCCCCGTGGCGAAGGCGTCGGCCAGCGCCTGTGTCATCACGGACGTCCTCTCGGCACGGGTGCCCGACGCGGGAATTCCGACCGGTGGATGGACCCGTCCCCGCATCACGGGCGAGTCGTCGTACCAGAGCGTCGCCGGCAGCAGCAGCGCACCGGTCTGCTGGGCGAGCAGGGCGGGGCCGGCCGGCATCCGCGCGGTCTCGCCGAAGAAGTCGACCTCCACGCCTGAGGCCGACAGATCGCGGTCGGCGACCAGGCAGACCAGTCCCCCGTCGCGCAGCCGCCGGGCCAGCGTGCCGAACGCGCTGCCGCCGTTGTGCGGGAGCACCTCCATGCCGAGGCCCTCACGGTAGGCGACGAACCGGTCGTACAGCGTCTCCGGCTTCAGGCGCTCGGCGACGGTGGTGAAGGGGATGCCGAGCCCGGTGGTGACCCAGGCGCCCGCGAGATCCCAGTTGGCGAGGTGCGGCAGTGCCAGGACGACGCCCTTGCCGGCCGCCATGCCGTCGGTCAGGCGGTGGATGTCCTCGACGGCCACGCCGCCCGCTATGCGCTCCCGGCTCCAGGCCGGCAGCCGGAAGGACTCCATCCAGTACCGCAGGTACGAGCGCATGCCCGCGCGGGACAGCTCGGCGAGCCGCTCGGGGCCCGCGTCCGGCACCACGCGCGCGTAGTTGCTCTCCAGCCGCAGCACGCCCTTGCCCCGCTGCTTCCAGGCCAGGTCGGCGATGCTCCGGCCGAGCCGTACGGCGACGGGTTCGGGGAGTTTCCTGACGGTGGCCCAGCCGGCGCCGTACAGGGCGTCGGTCAGCCGCTCCTGGACGCTCACTTCGCGGTCTCGCTCCCCCGGGTCTGCTGGTCCTCGGCGGTCTTCCCCGCCCCGGACTCCCGCACCCCCGTCTCCCCCGCCCCGGTCTCCCGTTCCGCGGCCTCGGCCTCGGCGGACTCACGGCGTACGGTGACGACCCGCTGGATCAGCGTGATCAGGCTGCCGACGGCGACGATCCACAGGGCGATCGGCAGCAGGTACTGGATGCCGGGCACGCCGAACGCGTGCAGGCCCGCCAGACCCGCCGCGACCAACGAGATCACCAGCCGCTCGGCCCGCTCGATCAGCCCGTTCACGGCGACCGGCAGCCCGATCGACTCGCCGCGCGCCTTGGTGTACGACACCACCTGGCCGCTGGCCAGGCAGAAGATCGAGACGGCGCACAGCACGAGGTCGTCGCCACCGCCCGCGTACCACAGGGCGAAGCCGGCGAAGACGGCCCCGTCGGCGACCCGGTCGAGGGTGGAGTCGAGGAAGGCCCCCCAGCGGCTGGAGCGGCCCAGCTGACGGGCCATGTTGCCGTCGACGAGGTCGGAGAACACGAACAGCGTGATGACGACCGTGCCCCAGAAGAACTCGCCCATGGGGTAGAAGACCAGCGCGCCCGCGACCACACCCGCGGTGCCGATGAGCGTGACCGTGTCCGGGCTGACCCCCCGCCGGATGAGAAACGCGGCGAACGGCGTGAGGACACGCGTGAAGAATGCACGCGCGTACTTGTTCAGCATGGCCTTCCCGACGGTCGGTGTGGCCGCGTGGCCCTGCTGGCCACCGGCTGGCCCATCGTAGTCACGCGCGCGTACCGCCGTCGGCCGGGCACCCGAACCTCCGGTGCGCGGGCCGGCGGCGCACGTGGTGGCGGACCGGAGGGACGGGATCACGTCCCTCGTATGGACGCACCGTGACGGGAGTGCAAAGCTCGAAGGACCGCGGGCGTCGCCGGAGCCGTCACCGCTCGGGGTGCCCCCGGGCGAGTACCCGGGGGAGGATTCCGCGTGTCCGCGCCCACAGTGACCTCACCGTGCACGGGAGGCAGGACCATGGGCGACAAGGCGCACACACAGCCCGGAGCCGCCGGAAGGGCACAGGCGGCCGACCACCCCACGTCCGTACGCAATGTGGTGCTGGTCGGCCACTCCGGGTCGGGCAAGACGACCTTGGTGGAGGCTCTCGCGCTGACCGCGGGAGCGGTGAACCGGGCGGGCCGGGTGGAGGACGGCGGCACCGTCTCCGACTACGACGACATCGAGCACCGGCAGCAACGCTCGGTACAGCTCTCCCTGGTGCCCGTCGAATGGGACGGCATCAAGATCAACCTGCTGGACACCCCCGGATACGCCGATTTCGTCGGTGAACTCAGGGCCGGTCTGCGAGCGGCGAACGCGGCCCTCTTCGTCGTCTCGGCCTCCGACGGCGTGGACGGCTCGACCCGGATGGTGTGGGACGAGTGCGCGGCCGTCGGCATGCCCCGGGCCATCGTCGTCACGCACCTGGAAGCGGCGCGCGCGGACTTCCAGGAGATGACGCGCGTCTGCGCGGAGGCGTTCGGCGGGGACGACCCCGACGCCGTGCTGCCGCTGTACCTGCCCCTGCACGGCCCTGCGGGGCCCGACGGGCACGCCCCCGTGACGGGGCTGATCGGCCTGCTGACGCAGAAACTGTTCGACTACTCCTCCGGGGAACGCGAGGAGTCCGAGCCCGGCCCGGACCGGCTGCCGCTGATCGAGGAGGCACGCAACCGGCTGATCGAGGGGATCATCGCGGAGAGCGAGGACGAGACCCTCATGGACCGCTACCTCGGCGGCGAGCAGTGCGACGTCGAGACGCTGATCGAGGACCTGGAGCGCGCCGTCGCGCGAGGTGCGTTCTTCCCCGTCCTGGCCGCCGCTCCCGCGGCCGAGGGCGCCCGCCAGGGCCTCGGCACCGTCGAACTGCTGGGGCTGATCACCGGCGGCTTCCCGACCCCGCTGGAGCACGTCACACCGCAGGTGACCACGGTCGACGGCACACCGCGCGAGCTGAAGCCGTGCGATCCCGACGCCCCGCTGGTCGCGGAGGTCGTCAAGACGTCGTCCGACCCGTACGTCGGCCGGCTCTCGCTGGTCCGCCTCTTCTCCGGCACCCTGCGCGCCGACCAGACGGTGCACGTCTCCGGGCACGGACTGGCCGACCGGGGCCACGAGGACCACGATGTCGACGAGCGGATCGGCGCACTGTCCACGCCGTTCGGCAAACAGCAGCGGCCGGTGTCGCACGTCATCGCGGGCGACCTGGCGTGCGTGGCGAAACTGAGCCGTGCCGAGACCGGGGACACCCTGTCCGCCAAGGACGACCCGCTGCTCATGGAACCCTGGGAGATGCCCGACCCGCTGCTGCCGCTGGCCATCGAGGCGCACAGCAAACCCGACGAGGACAAGCTCTCGCAGGGACTGTCCCGCCTCGTGGCGGAGGACCCGACGATGCGCCTGGAGCAGAACCAGGACACCCACCAGGTGGTCCTGTGGTGTCTGGGCGAAGCACACGCGGACGTGGCCCTGGAGCGGCTGCGCAGCCGGTACGGCGTCCAGGTGGACGTCGTGGCCCACCGGGTGCCGTTGCGGGAGACGTTCGGCGACCGGGCGGCCGGACGCGGGCGGCACGTCAAACAGTCCGGTGGCCACGGGCAGTTCGCCATCTGCGAGATCGAGGTGGAGCCGCTGCCGGGCGGCTCGGGCGTCGAGTTCGTGGACAAGGTGGTCGGCGGCTCGGTGCCCCGGCAGTTCATCCCGTCCGTCGAGAAGGGCGTGCGGGCCCAGGCCGCCAAGGGCGTCGCGGCCGGCCACCCGCTGATCGACGTACGGGTGACGCTGCTGGACGGCAAGGCGCACTCGGTGGACTCCTCCGACGCGGCGTTCCAGACGGCGGGCGCGCTGGCGCTGCGGGAGGCGGCCGCGGACGCCCGGATCCATCTCCTGGAGCCGGTGGCCGAGGTGAGCGTCCTGGTCGGCGACGACTACGTGGGAACGGTGATGAGCGATCTGTCCGGCCGGCGCGGCCGGGTGCTCGGCACCGAGCAGTCGGCGGGTGGCCGCACCCTCATCAGGGCCGAGGTGCCGGAGATCGAGATCGGCCGGTACAGCGTCGATCTGCGGTCGCTCTCGCACGGCACCGCGCGCTTCAGCCGCCGGTACGTGCGGCACGAGCCGATGCCGCCGCAGGTCGCGGAGCGGGTGCGGGAGGAGGCCCGCAGCGCCTGACGGCGCCCGCGGCGCCCCGCCGGTCGGCGCCGGGCGCCCGCGGGCGCCCGCGCACGCCTTCGCCCGCACACGCTCCGGGAGCCCGCCGAACACGCCCTCGGAGCACCGGCCGCCGCCCCGGCAGGCGGCTTTCGGCCGTCCACCGACGGACACCGGTGGCTGCGGATACTCTGAAGTCCAGATCAACAGGTGTGCGTGGCAAGGAAGTCGGGAAGGCCGCAAGACGACAGTCGCGGCGATCGGGGGCGGGAATGACCGTTGAGGGCGGTTACGCGGATTTCTTCGGTCCGCAGGTGCCACGCACCGGCGACGAGGGGCAGACCCCGACGTTCGCACTGGCCTCGGCGGCCTACCGGGACAACGAGGCCGAGGAGATACTCAAGGCCAACAACGAGTGGCACAAGTCGTCCGTCGACAAGCCCAGGATCGCGCTGTTCCGGCCGAACCTGGGCGAGGCGTTCTCCCGGGCGATCATCGACCGGATGCTGGGCTCCAAGCGGGCACCACTCATCCAGTCCTTCGGCGCCCACCCCCAGGTGGTGGTGGAGCACAGTCTCGCGGCACACCGCATCCGGCGGGATCGGGACAACTGGCTGAGTGCCGTGATGGTGCTGTGCGGCCTGCTGTTCCTGCCCGGTCTGCTGGTGTGGCTGCTGGTCTTCCAGATCCGCACCACCATCGCCAAACGCGAGGACAAGCGGGCCGGCGCGCTCGCCACCACGCTCCTGGTCGCGGTGGGCGTCCTCGCGGTGATCTTCCTGCTCCGGATGCCCTTCGACGGGTTCTGGGGCTGGTACGCGCGCGCGTCGGTCGTCGCCCCGGTGGTGGGCTGGTTCTGGGCCAAGCGGATCTGCGAACGCACGGCGCGGGACCTCAGGGAGCGCTGGAGCAGTCTGCTCTCCGGCGGCAGCGTGGGTGCCAAGGTGCCCGAAGCGGTGCCGAGCAGCCCCGGTGAGACGGCCGCCGAGCAGTTGCGTCAGTCGCTGGCCCGGCTCAGCGCCGAACAGCAGTCCAACTCCGTGTTCTACGCCGGGCCCAAGGGGATACTGGGCATGGGCACGCGCTGGGGCAGCTGGCAGCTCGCCGAGGAGCTCATACCGATCGACCCGGACCGGGAGATCAACCCGTTCCGCAGCTGGGACGTGATCAAGGCCATCCACGACCGGCTGCGCATGTTGGAGCGCGGTCCGCTGCACACCGGCGGCTTCCCCAAGCCGTCGGTACGGCACTGGATCGTCACCCCGATCGGGGAGAACGCGGACGGGGTGTCCCGACCCGAGGGCACCGACGTCGAGGCGTACCAGGTCAAGCAGCACGCCATACAGGAGATCTGCAACAACCAGCAGTTCGGCGCGGGCGACCGGCACTACCTGGGCGTGCAGTGGACGCTGTGGGACGGCCAGCTGGTCCTCACCATGCTGATCACGGTGACGGTGCTGCACGAGACGCTGCGCATCGAGGTCACCGGGCATGCCCTGGGACCGGTGCACTCCCTGTTCACGACCAAGCCGGCGGCCAAGGAGAAGACGGTCCAGAAGTCGGTCAGGTTCTGGGAGACCCGGACGGTGAAGCTCCCCCTGGTCGACGCGGACGAGGTGGTGCGCCTGGCTGCCCGGGCGCCGCTGACCTGGTATCCGCCGCTGCTGTACTGGCTGGGCGGCAAGCTCTCGCTGCCCGAGCCCTTCGGCCTGCGGCACGCCTGGGCAGACAAGCCGTGGCGGCACCGTTTCATGGCCGACGACGCGCTGCGCGCCGCCACACCGGTCCTGCGGGCGGTGCACTCGGCAGCGATCAAGGTGCTGAAGGAGAACGGCGTGGACACGGAGAAGTTCGGTGCCCGCTCGGCGGGCCTGAGCGGTGCCATCCAGGAAGCGGTGCCCAAGAAGGCCGACGTGTACGACGCGTAGGTCTCCGGCGGTGCGGCCGGAGACGTACGCGTCCGCCGGTACGGGCGTCAGCCGCGGATCACTCCGCCGGCCAGGCTTCCGCGAGCATCTTGCGGGTGTCGCCCAGCAGTTGCGGCAGCACCTTCGTGTGGCCGATCACGGGAAGGAAATTGGTGTCGCCGCCCCAGCGGGGCACGATGTGCTGGTGCAGGTGGGCGGCGATGCCCGCGCCGGCCACGGTGCCCTGGTTCATCCCGATGTTGAAGCCGTGGGCTCCGGAGGCACTGCGCAGGGCACTCATCGCCTGCTTGGTGAGCTCGGCGAGCTCCGCCGTCTCCCCCGCCGTGAGGTCCGTGTAGTCGGCGACGTGGCGGTACGGCACCGTCATCAGGTGGCCGCCCGTGTAGGGGTACAGGTTGAGCACGGCGTAGACCAGCTCGCCGCGCTTGATGATCAGCCCGTCCTCGTCGGACTTGGCCGGGATGGAGCAGAAGGGACAGCCGTCGTCGGCACCCGGGCCGCTCGGCTTGTTCTCGCCCTGGATGTAGGCCATCCGGTGGGGCGTCCACAGACGCTGGAACGCGTCCTGCGTGCCCACTCCCAACTGCTGCTCCGGCTCACTCGTCATGCGTGCAGCATATGGCGTCGCCGTGGGGGAAGGGCAAAGGCCCCCGGGATGCCCCGGGGGCCGATCCCCGCGTCGGCGGGGCCACGTCACACCTGAACGCGACGCTCCACCACGTCAACGAGCTTGGCGATGGCCTCGTCACGCGGAATGCCGTTCTCCTGCGAACCGTCGCGGTAGCGGAACGACACCGTGCCCGCGTTCATGTCGTCGTCGCCGACGATGATCATGAACGGAACCTTGAGCTTCTGCTGCGTGCGGATCTTCTTCTGCATGCGGTCCGAGGAGGAGTCCACCTCGACCCGCAGGCCCTGCTTCTTCGCGTCGGCGGCGAACTTCTCCAGGTACTCCACGTGGGCGTCGCCCACCGGGATGCCCACCGCCTGCACCGGCGCCAGCCACGCCGGGAAGGCACCCGCGTAGTGCTCGAGGAGCACCGCGAAGAACCGCTCGATGGAGCCGAACAGCGCGCGGTGGATCATGACCGGGCGGGTCTTGGAGCCGTCCGCGGCGGTGTACTCCAGGTCGAAGCGCTCCGGCAGGTTGAAGTCGAGCTGGATCGTCGACATCTGCCAGGTGCGGCCGATGGCGTCGCGGGCCTGCACGGAGATCTTCGGTCCGTAGAAAGCGGCGCCCCCCGGGTCCGGGACCAGCGGCAGGCCCTGCTTCTCGGCGACCTGGCGGAGGGTCTCGGTGGCCTCCTCCCACGCCTCGTCCGTGCCGACGAACTTCGTCTCGTCCTTGGTGGACAGCTCCAGGTAGAAGTCGGTCAGGCCGTAGTCGCGCAGCAGGTTCAGGACGAAGGTGAGGGTCTTGTCGAGCTCCTCGGACATCTGCTCGCGGGTGCAGTAGATGTGCGCGTCGTCCTGGGTGAAGCCGCGGGCGCGGGTCAGACCGTGCACGACGCCCGACTTCTCGTACCGGTACACGGTCCCGAACTCGAACAGGCGCAGGGGCAGTTCACGGTACGACCGGCCGCGCGCGTCGAAGATCAGGTTGTGCATCGGGCAGTTCATGGGCTTGAGGTAGTAGTCCACGCCCTCGTCGAGCTGCATGGGCGGGTACATGCCGTCGGCGTACCAGTCCAGGTGGCCCGAGGTCTCGAAGAGCTTCCCCTTCGTCGCGTGCGGGGTGTAGACGAACTCGTAGCCCTCCTCCTCGTGCCTGCGCCGCGAGTAGTCCTCCATGACCCGGCGGATGATGCCGCCCTTGGGGTGGAAGACGGCGAGGCCGGAGCCGATCTGCTCGGGAATGGAGAACAGGTCGAGCTCGGAGCCCAGCTTGCGGTGATCGCGCTTCTCGGCCTCGGCGAGGAACTCCAGGTGCGCCTTCAGCTCGTCCTTGGTCGGCCAGGCGGTGCCGTAGATGCGCTGGAGCTGCTTGTTCTTCTCGCTGCCGCGCCAGTACGCCGAGGCGTTGCGCATGAGCTTGAACGCCGGGATGTTCCGGGTGGTCGGCAGGTGGGGACCGCGGCAAAGATCTTTCCAGCACAGCTCGCCGGTCTTGGCGTCCAGGTTGTCGTAGATCGTCAGCTCGCCGGCGCCGACCTCGACGTCCGCGCCGTCGTCGTGCGACGCGGAGCCCTTGAGACCGATCAGCTCCAGCTTGTACGGCTCGTCGGCGAGCTCCTCGCGGGCCTCGTCGTCGGTGACCACACGGCGGGAGAAGCGCTGGCCGCGCTTCTGGATCTCCTGCATGCGCTTCTCGATGGCCTTGAGGTCATCGGGGTGGAAGGGCTTGTCGACGTCGAAGTCGTAGTAGAAGCCGTCCCGGACCGGCGGGCCGATGCCCAGCTTGGCCTCGGGGAACAGTTCCTGCACGGCCTGCGCCATGACGTGCGCGGTGGAGTGGCGCAGGATGTTCAGGCCGTCCTCGGAGGAGATCTCGACACCCTCGACGGTCTCGCCGTCCTTGATCTCGTAGGCGAGATCCTTGAGCTCACCGGCCACCCGCGCCGCGATGATCGAGCGCTCGCCTGCGAAGAGCTCGGCGGCCGTGGTGCCCGTCGTCACCACGCGCTCGTCCCGCTCGGAATCGCGTTGGATGATCACACGGACGTCTGACACCGGTCTCTCCTGACTGAAGGCTTTGGCTGCGGCGCCATACCTGAGCGCACGCACGGGTGCGATCGTACCGACCCGAACCGGTCGGGTGCGAAATCATTCCTCACGGCCGGCCCGCTCGGCCCCGCCGGTTCGTACCGGGTGTGGTACGGGCCCTCACTGAGCGTGGTCGCGCGTATCCGGCCCGGTCCTCGCGAGCACCCGTGGCCGCACGGAGCCGGGCGACGACGGAGCCACCGGAGCCCGCGTACGGTGCGCACCGACCGGGTATCACCGGAGCGGGCAGCGGACTTGGCGTCAACTGCCGATGGTGCGCGAGGGGTTGGTGGGTATGAGGTGCTGGTACGAGGGGCCGCTGGCCGCCTTCGACACGGAGACGACGGGGATGGACGCCGAAACCGACCGGATCGTGTCGGCCGCCGTCGTCGTCCAGGACTCACCGGGCACCCGGCCGCGGGTCAGCCGCTGGCTGGTCAACCCGGGGGTGCCGGTGCCGGCCGCGGCGACGGAGGCACACGGGCTGACGGACGAGCATCTGCAGCGCAACGGCCGCTGGCCGGCACCGGTGATGTACGAGGTGGCGGAGGCGTTGGCCGAGCAGGCGAGGGTGGGCCGGCCGCTGGTGGTGATGAACGCTCCGTTCGACCTCACCCTGCTGGACCGGGAGGTGCGCCGTCATCGGGCCGCGCCGCTGAGCCGCTGGTTCGAGCGGACGCCGCTGCTGGTGCTGGACCCGCAGGTCCTCGACAGGCATCTGGACCGCTACCGCAAGGGTGGCCGCACGCTCACCGACCTGTGCGCGCTCTACGGCGTCCCGGCGGAGGACGCGCCCGGCGCGGAGGCGGGTGCGGCGGCGGCGCTGGAGGTCACTCGTGCGGTGGGCCGCCGCTTCGCGTCCCGGCTGGAGCGCCTGTCCCCCGGCGAGCTGCACATGTTGCAGGCGGTGTGGCACGCGGGCCAGGCCCGGGGCCTGGCGTCCTGGTTCGCCCGTAACGGCACGGAGGAGGCCGTGGACCCGGCCTGGCCGCTGCGCCCGGGCCTGCCGACGGCCGCGTGAGGCCCCGGCCAGGAGCGTGGGGACACGGGTCGGGGCAGACAAAAAGCCGGTCCGCTTGTGGCGGACCGGCTTTCCCGGTGGGCGATACTGGGTTCGAACCAGTGACCTCTTCGGTGTGAACGAAGCGCTCTCCCACTGAGCTAATCGCCCGGGAACGGAGTGAACAATACAGGTCCGGGCGCGCTTGGTTCAAACCGCTTGCAGGTGGGCGGCCAGGCCGCGCCGCCCGGCCCGCATCATGAGTGCGTGGTTCGCGCGGAAGACGGGCCGTCCCGGCCGGGCGAGGCGGCGCAACAGGGGTCTGCGGACGTCGACCTCCTGGGCGTAGCGGGCGAGGGTGCCGTCGGAGCCTTGGGGGACGACGGTCCAGCGGGCCCAACCGTCGATGTCCCCGGACAGGGCGACTTCCAGGATCCCGGCCGCGGGGTCGCGCCCCGTCTCCCGCACGGTCGCCACCAGGGAGAAGGGCAGCGCGGAGCGGATCCGGAGGATCCCCGCGCCCCCGTCGGCGGTGTCGGCGAGCCGGGTGACCTCTTTCACCTGCGGCCACCAGCGGGGATAGTCCTCGACGCGTTCCAGGGCCCGGAACACGGCGGGCGCGGGCGCCGACAGGGTCCACAGACTGCGGAAGCGGTAATGGTTCCGGTCCATGGACGGAGTGTGCCCGCCCGCACCCGCGTCGTGCGGTTCCCTATGGTGTGCATCGTGCGAAAGGAATCGGCGCCCACGTAGAAGTAGAGGCGAATAGAGAAGGGGAGCCAACTGCGTTGCCCCTTGCGGTGCTTACCGTCGAAGCGCTCGGCCCTGACGGTGGACTGGTCGCCTCCTCGAACTCGGATTCGGGCTGACGCAGCAGGACGATGCGTCCGTTCCTGGCGATCTCGGTCGAGCAGCGGGTGACAGACTTGCTGATCGTGGCGCCGAACTTGCCGATCCTCGCGGTGATGACTCCGGTCGATATGCCGATGGCGCTGCCGTGTTTGCCGATGGTGGCCTTCTTCGCCGGTGCTGCGGGGCTGCCGACGGTGAGGGTGAGTGTGCCGGAGCCCGAACTCACGGCGTGTGCGGTCCACTTAAGGGAGCCGTCAGGCCAGCGGGCGAGAAAGGTGGATGGTCTCCAGCAGGACGTTGAAGAAGAGCACCGGGGAGATCATCGGCAGGGTGATGTTCCAGAACTTCCGCAGCCTGCCCGCCCCGTCGACGTCGGCCGCCTCGTACAGCTCGCGCGGCACCTGCTTCAGGCCGGCCAGGAAGATGACCATGGGGGCGCCGAACTACCAGACGGTGAGCGTCACCAGGCTGTAGATGATCAGATCCGGGTCGCCGGTCCAGCCGCCGGCGTCGATGCCGAAGAGCTTCTGTGCGCGGTCGACGATCGCGTCGTCGGAGAAGATCGCCTTCCACACGATGGCCACGGAGACGCTCGCCCCGATCAGCGACGGCGCGTAGAAGGCGGCCCGGTAGAAGGCCTGCCCGCGCCGCTTCCGGGCCAGCAGCAACGCCACCCCGAGCGCGACGATCAGCTTGACCGGTGTGCCGACGGCCACGTACCAGAGCGTGATCTGCACCGAGTGGCGCCAGCGCGGGTCGGCGAACATCTCGGAGAAGTTGTCCAGGCCGATCCACCGAGGGGCGTCGAACAGGTTGTAGTCGGTGAACGCGAAGTACAGGGAGGCGATCATCGGGCCTGCCGTCAGCAGCAGGAACCCGGCGATCCAGGGGGACATGAAGAGGTAGCCGGCCAGGTTCTCCCGGCGGCCCCGCCGCTTCAGGGCGGCGGGGCGCGGGGACTTCACCGGATCGTGCCGCAGCTCGGGGCCCCGGGTCGAGGCCTCCGTCGCGGGGGCGTGTGTCACGGCGGTTCCCATCAGCCGGCGAGAGCCGTCTTCGACTCGGTGAAGAACTGCTTGACGGCGTCCGCCACGGAGCGCTTGCCCAGGCCCAGTTCCTCCGCGATGCGCAAGAACGCGGCCTCGCAGATGTCGGCGCCGTTCGGGTGCGGGGTGATGGGCTCCAGGACGCCCGCGTCGACGAGGGACTCCTCGTAGGCGGCGATCGCCTTGTTGACCGGGTCGGTCGGCTGGTACGCGTCGTACTGCGCCTGCGTCGCGGGCACACCGCGGTCGTATCCCATGATCTTGGCAACCTCGGGATCATGCACCATGAAGTCGATGAACCGGGCGACCTCCTCGGGGTGCCGGGTGCGCTTGGACGCGCTCAGCATCAGGGAGCCGAGGTACTGGCCGGTCCTCTTGCCGTCCGTGGTCGGAACGGGCGCGAGACCGTACTCGCTCTTGCCCTCGGAGGTGTAGCGGACGGTGAAGTTGTCCCAGGTGAACTCGCTTCCGGCGAGTTCGGCGGAGAGCGCCGCCTTGGGCTTGATCTGGGAGACCTTCCTCGGGTCGGCGAACAGGCCGGACCTGACGCCCTCCTCGGCCTTGGTCCACCACCGGGTGAGCTCCGCCTCGGTGAATCCCAGACCGTCCTCGGTGAAGAACGCCTTGCCGTTCTGCCGCAGATACAGGTCGTAGAGGTACATGACCCCGTACATGCCGCTGTCCCCGGCCCGCCCGGTTCTGTCACGGACCTTCGCCATCGCCCCGTCGAAGTCGTCCCAGGTCCAACCCTGTTCGGGTGTGACACCGGCGCGGGTGAAGACGGGCTTGTCGATGACCAGGGCCATCGAGTTCGAGCCCACGGGCACGCCGAGGAGCTTGCCGTCGATCTCACCGAACTTCTCCAGGCCCGCCCGGAATCCGTCCATGGAGAGGTTGCCGGCCTCGACCTGCCCGCTGAGATCGAGCAGAACGTTCTTCGCGTCGTATTTACGCAGGAATCCGACGGCATTCTGGAACACATCCGGTGGGTTCCCTCCGGAAGCCTGCGTGTTGAACTTCTTCCAGAAGTCGGTGTACGGCTGGAAGTCGGCCTTGATCTTCGGGTACTTCTTCTCGAAAAGCGCGATGGTCTTGTTGATGCGCTCGGCCCGGTCCTCGGCACCCCACCACGAGTAACGGAGCGTCACCGCCCCGTCTCCCGAGCCGCTGCCGCCACCGCAGGCGGTGGCGGTGACACCCAGGCCCGTGACGGCCAGCGAGGCACCCGCCGCCCTGAGGACCGCCCGCCTCCCGACCCACCCCTCAGTCCGCCCCTCCGTGTTCTCGCCGTTCTCGCCGCCCTCTCCGTTCTCGCCCTGCTGCATACGAACCTCCCCGCGACGTCGCATCCATCTCATGAATCGTTTCGAGTAAGCGCTTGCTGGCACAAGGTGCGGAGGGCCCACGGGCGCGTCAATGAGTCGGACAGGAATTATCGGGCGCGGCGATCGAGCGCGGCCGCCGACGGCCTCCACTCCCCACGAGGGCGGGGGCGGAAAGACCCAGATATGCGCGGGCGTGACCGACGGACCGAACACCGAAGGGCCCACCGGAACACGGACCCGGAAAGGTCACGGTTGAATGAAGGGCGTCGCGGACGACACATACGGGGGCGGTCGCGCCGCCCCCGTACGCACACGCGGTACGGCCCGGCTCACCGATGGTGAGCCGGGCCGTACCGCGATCCGGTGGGCGATACTGGGTTCGAACCAGTGACCTCTTCGGTGTGAACGAAGCGCT
>NZ_JBFAKH010000109.1:0-19696 GCF_040655635.1 Streptomyces sp. NPDC050388 | reverse complement strand
CCTACGTGACCCCGGGGGACATGTTCTCCAAACCCCGCAAGACCGCGCCCGCGTCCACGGCCACATCCCTGCTCCCCTCGCCCCGCAAGCTGGCCCTCTACGGCCTCCTCGGCGGCATGACCGTCGCCGGAGCCATCGGCTGGCCGGTCGCGGTCGCGGTCGGCGCCGCCACCGAGGTGATCACCCGCGAGCAGGCGGCACGGCAGCCCCAGGGGCACGAACGCGCCGAGCGGACGGAGACCGCGACGCAGCAGCAGTCGGCGACGGCATGAAGGTCCCGCCCGGACGCCGGTGGGGCCGAGCACCCGGATGGCCTCCGGACGCTCGGCCCCGCCGGCGTTCAGCACGTCCGGGCCGGCCCGCACCCCGCCCGAACCGATCGGTCACCCCTCAGATGAGCAGGGAAAACGCGGCACCGCGTGCCTGATTCTCCGGCACAGGATGCCAATTTCTTGATATCGAGAATTTTTGGCCCACTACCTTTGATCGATCATCGATCAGCGGGTTATTGTCGCCAGCGGGGTCTCCACCAGAGCCCCAGCCCTGTCCTGCCAAAGACCAAGGGCACCCCCGAACCCTTACCGATGAGGGAACCCCCTTCGACTGAGGAAGGCGGCGACATGACCGACCTCAAGGCCATCCAGCCGAGCGAGCTGGACCAGCTCCCGGACCGCGACCCCGAGGAGACCGCCGAGTGGCAGGCCTCCCTCGACGCCGTCACCGAGGCAGCCGGGCCGCACCGTGCCGCGTACCTGATGCGCCGTACGCTGGAGCGCGCCGAGGAGGCCGGCGTCGCACTGCCGAAGCTCCTCGAGACCGACTACATCAACACCATCCCCACCTCCGCCGAGCCCGCGGTGGACGGCGACGAGGCGATGGAGTCCCGCATCACCGCGTGGAACCGCTGGAACGCGGCCGCAATGGTGACCCGCGGCAGCAAGTACGGCGTCGGCGGCCACATCGCCACCTTCGCCTCCGCGGCCTGGCTCTACGAGACGGGCTTCAACCACTTCTTCCGCGGCAAGGAGGCCGACGGCTCCGGCGACCAGCTCTACATCCAGGGCCACGCCTCCCCCGGCATCTACGCCCGCGCCTTCCTCGACGGTCGGCTCGGCGAGCGGCACCTGGACAACTTCCGCCGCGAGGCGGGCGGTGACGGCCTCCCCTCGTACCCGCACCCGCGGCGGCTGCCCTGGCTGTGGGAGTTCCCCACGGTGTCGATGGGCCTCGGCCCGATCTCCGCGGTCTACCAGGCGCGGTTCAACCGCTATCTGACCAGCCGCGGCATCAAGGACCTGACGAACTCCCACGTGTGGGCGTTCCTCGGCGACGGCGAGATGGACGAGCCGGAGTCCACCGCCGCCCTGACGCTCGCCTCCCGCGAGGGTCTGGACAACCTGACCTTCGTCATCAACTGCAACCTGCAGCGCCTCGACGGTCCGGTCCGCGCCAACTTCAAGATCGTGCAGGAGCTGGAGGCCCTGTTCCGCGGCTCCGGCTGGAACGTGGTCAAGAGCCTGTGGGGCACCGCCTGGGACGAGCTGTTCCAGCTGGACACCACCGGCGCGCTCGTACGCCGCCTGCGCGAGGTACCCGACGCGCAGGTCCAGACGTACCAGACCCGCGACGCGGCCTACATCCGCGAGGACTTCTTCGGCAAGGACCCGGCGCTCGTCGAGATGGCGAAGCTGCTGAGCGACGACAAGATCCTCGAGTGCTTCCACCTCTCGCGCGGCGGCCACGAGTCCCGCAAGGTCTACGCCGCCTACCGTGCCGCGCTCGCCCACAAGGGCGCGCCGACCGTGATCCTGGCCCAGACGGTCAAGGGCCACACGCTCGGCGAGGGCTTCGCCTCGAAGAACGCCAACCACCAGATGAAGAAGCTCTCGGTGGACGAGTTCAAGGCGATGCGCGACCGCCTCGACCTGCCGATCAAGGACAGCGACTTCGTCGACGGCGTGGTCCCCTACGGCCACCCGGGCGCCGACTCCCCCGAGGTCCGTTACCTCCAGGAGCGCCGCGCCGCTCTCGGCGGTCCGGCCCCGGCCCGCCGCCTCCACCCCGTCGCACCGCTGCCGGCCCCGGCCGACAAGGCGTTCAGCGCCTTCGACAAGGGCTCGGGCTCGCAGAACGTGGCGACCACCATGGCCTTCGTCCGCCTGGTCAAGGACCTGGTCCGCGACAAGGAGACCGGCAGGCGCTGGGTGCCGATCGTCCCTGACGAGGCGCGCACCTTCGGCATGGAGTCGCTCTTCCCGTCGCTCGGCATCTACTCGCCCAAGGGCCAGACGTACGAGCCGGTCGACCGCGACCAGCTGATGTACTACAAGGAAGCCAAGAACGGCCAGATCCTCAACGAGGGGATCACCGAGGCCGGTTCCATGGCCGAGTTCATCGCCGCCTCGACGTCGTACGCGACGCACGGCGAGCCGGTGATCCCGTTCTACATCTACTACTCGATGTTCGGCTGGCAGCGCACGGCCGACCAGATGTGGCAGCTCGGCGACCAGCTCGGCCGCGGCTTCCTCGTCGGCGCCACCGCCGGCCGCACCACGCTCACCGGTGAGGGCCTCCAGCACGCCGACGGCCACTCCCCGGTCATCGCCGCGACCAACCCGGCCGCGCTGACGTACGACCCGGCGTTCGCGTACGAGATCGCCGTCATCGTCAAGGAGGGTCTGCGCCGGATGTACGGCGCGGCGGCCCCGGACGAGGACCAGGACGTCTTCTACTACCTGACGGTCTACAACGAGCCGCTGCGGCAGCCCGCCAAGCCGGCGGCCCCCGGGGTCGACGAGGGCATCCTCAAGGGCCTGTACCGCTTCAACACGGCGGAGTCGGCGGGGCTGACGGCGCCCGCGAACGCCCCGCGGATCCAGCTGCTCGGCTCCGGTACGGCGATCCACTGGGCGCTGAAGGCGCAGCAGCTGCTCGCCGAGGAGTGGGGCGTGGCGGCCGACGTGTGGTCGGCGACGTCGTGGACCGAGCTGCGCCGGGACGCCATGGAGGCGGACGAGGCGCTGCTGCGCGGCGAGGAGCGGGTGCCGTTCGTCCGGCAGGCGCTCCAGGGCGCCGAGGGTCCGGTGCTGGCGGTCTCGGACTACATGCGTCAGGTGCCCGACCAGATCGCGCAGTGGGTCGAGCAGGACTACACCTCGCTGGGCGCCGACGGTTTCGGCCTGTCGGAGACCCGCGAGGCGGCCCGCCGCTACTTCGGTGTCGACGCCGAGTCCATCGTCGTCGCGGCCCTGGCGCAGCTCGCCCGGCGCGGCGAGGTGCAGGCGACGGCCGTGAAGGAAGCGCGCGAGAAGTACGGTCTGTAGCACCCGGGTGCTACGGATGTGAGGCAGGAGGTCCCCGTTGCGGCGGGGGCCTCCTGCTGCATGATGGGCCGTATGCGCGCTGCCCGGCTGATCAAGATGGTGCTGCTGCTCCAGTCCCGGTCGTCCATGACCGCCGCCGAGCTGGCGCGGGAGCTGGAGGTGTCGGAGCGGACGGTCACCCGGGACGCGCAGGCGCTGTCCGAGGCCGGGGTGCCGGTGTACGCGGACCGGGGACGGGCCGGGGGCTACCGGCTGGTCGGCGGGTACCGGACGAGGCTGACCGGGCTGGCCCGGGGCGAGGCGGAGGCGCTGTTCCTGTCCGGGGTGCCGGGGGCGCTGCGGGAGATGGGGCTCGAGGACGCGGCCTCCGCGGCCCGGCTGAAGGTGTCGGCGGCGCTGCTGCCCTCCCTGCGGGACGCGTCGCGGACCGCCGCGCAGCGCTTCCACCTGGACGCCCCGGGCTGGTTCCGTGAGCCGGTGACGCCCGAACTGCTGCCGGCCGTGGCGGACGCGGTGTGGGACGACCGCCGGGTCACCGCCCGCTATCTGCGCGGGGAGGGGGAGCAGCGGCGGGAGGTCGTGCGGGAGCTGGAGCCCTACGGGCTCGTGCTCAAGGCGGGCGTCTGGTACCTGTGCGCGCGGGTGCCGGGGCACGGGGCGTTCCGGGTGTACCGGGTCGACCGGTTCACGGCGGTGGAACCGGTCGACCCGGCACAACCGGAACGCTTCGAACGAGACCGGGAGTTCGAGCTGCCCGCGTTCTGGGAGGAGCGGGCGGAGCAGTTCGCGCGCTCGATCCTGCGGACGGAGGTGGTGGTGCGGCTGTCGCCCGAGGGGGTACGCGCGCTGCCGCACTCCGTCGAGGCGGCGGCCGCGGCAGCCGCACGGGAGGCACTGGCCCAGGCGGCCGGGGAGTTCGACGGGACCGGCGGCGGGTGGGTGACGGTGACCCTGCCGGTGGAGTCCGAGGAGGTCGCCCACACCCAGCTGACGGCGCTGGGCCCCGAGGTGGAGGTGCTGGCGCCCGCGTCGTTGCGGGAGCGGTTCGCCGCCCAGGCCGTGCGGCTGGCCCGGCTGTACGGGAGGGAGGCCCCCGACGCCGGCCCCGACCCTGCCCCTGAGCGATCCGGGTGACACTCCGGGGTGCGCCCCCCGGTTCCAGGGCCGATGCTTGACGCGTGATGGACGAGACGGAGTTCTGGGAGCTGGTCGACACCGCCCGTGAGGACGCCGGGGGTGACCCGGAGGATCAAGCCGACCTGCTCGTGGAACGGCTCGCGCGGCTGGACCCGGAGTCGGTCCTGGACTTCGCCCGGCACTTCGAGTCCCGCTATCACCGCGCCTACCGCTGGGACCTGTGGGGCGCCGCCTGGGTGCTGCTGGACGGGGCGAGCGACGACGCCTTCGACTTCTTCCGGTGCTGGCTGATCGGCCAGGGCCGTGAGGTCTTCGAGGGCGCGCTGCACGACCCGGACGCCCTGGCCGGCCTGCTGGAGGACTTCGACGAGGAGGTCGACGGCGACGCCGAGGACCTCGGCTACGCGGCGGACGAGGCGTACGAGCAGCTCACCGGCACGGTGGCGCCCGATCTGGACCTCCCGCCGGCCCCCGCGGAACCCGAGGGCACGCCGGTCGACTTCGAGAACGAGTCCCGGCTCGCCGAACGCTACCCCCGGCTCTGGGAACGGTTCCGGTCCTGATTCCCGTGCTGCTCCCCGCCCTGGTTCCCGCTCCGTCCCTCGTCCCGCTCCCCGGAGGACCCCGCGATCCGGCTGTCCTCCTGCGGCCGGGCGCCCGGTCGGCGGCCCTGCAGTTCCGCGGCCCGTTGCCTGATCGCCGGGAGGCGGGCCTGCAGGGCGGCGCCCGGGCAGCTGGTCATGTAGCCGTCGCGGTGGCCCGCGAGGGCGGGCAGCACGGCCGTGGTGCCGGCCGCGTACCGGCTGGCGCCGTTGCTGGAGACCAGCCGGACGTCGGAGCGCGGGTCGGTGCCGGACAGGCCGAGCTTCCAGGCGGCCAGCTCGGCGATCGCGCGCTCCATCGCGGGCGGCACCGGCACCCCTGCGGTGAAGGTGCCGAGGGCGGCGATCCCCGCGGTGCGGTGGTTGAAGCCCTGGGTGTGGGCACCGGTGACGGGCCGGTCGGTCCCGCCCGCGCGGCCCTCGTAGATGGTGCCGCAGCGGTCGACGACGAAGTTGTAGCCGATGTCGTCCCACTCCCGGCCGGAGGTCTGGCCCTCGTAGAGGTTGCGGATGTCGGCCGGGGCCTCGACGCAGTCGTAGTCGTTGGGCGAGTCGGTGTGGTGGATGAAGACGGCGACGACCTCGTCGTCGTAGCGCGGGGGCGGCTGGTCGTGAGCGGCTCCGGCCGTCCAGGCCGCTCTGGACACGATGGGCGGTTTGGGCGCCGTGTACGCGACCGCCTCGCGGGTGGCGGTGGGGGCGGCCGAGGACTCCGCGGCCCGCTCGACACCGTACGCGCACAGCACCAGCGCGACGGCCGCGGCGATGCCCGGCAGACAGCCGAGCAGCACCTTGACGCCCCTGGGCAGGCCCGTGAGGCCCGGGTGGTGGAGTGTCCGGGAAGCAGGGCGCCGCCGCGCTCCCCGCGGCCTCATGAGGACACGCATGGTTTCACTGTCGGTCGGATCCACCCCGTCCGCGACGTGTGCTGTGCCGACCGGTGGAACCATCTCCCTGGTCCGCCGCGTTCTTCCGAGTGCACGCGCGCGTGACCGCTTCCGTGGTCCCACGCGCGTGGCTGATCACCGGGCCCCTCCCCCACGTATGAGGGGGTCCGAAAGAAAGGCGGCGCGCGTGGACCTGCTCGACATTCTGCTGCTGCTGCTCGTCCTGGCCTACGCGGCGTCCGGCTACCGGCGCGGTCTGCTGGCCGGCTGTGTCTCGCTGACCGGTTTCGTGGGCGGTGCGGTCGTCGGCGTGTGGATCCTGCCCTGGGTGATGGATCTGGTGGACCCGGGGACGACCGCGGCGACGGTGGCGGCCGTGTTCACGGTGCTGCTGCCGGCCGCGGTGGGCCACGAACTGGCGGGTCGGCTGGCGCTGAGGTTGCGGCGGGAGCTGGACCGGGGGCCGCTGCGGGTGGCGGACGGGATCGGCGGGGCCGCGGCCAACTCGGCGGCCGTGCTGATCGTGGCCTGGGTGGTCGCGTCCGTGCTGGGCGCCTCCTCGTCCCCGCTGGTCACCTCCGCGATCCGCGAATCGAGGCTGCTCGGCGCGGTCCACGAGGTGATGCCGGACACCACGCCGGCCTGGTTCTCGCGGGCCACCTCGGCGCTGACCGAGGCGGGTTTCCCGCAGGTCTTCAACCCGTTCGAGAACGAGTCGACCGCCGAGGTCGCCGAGCCCTCCGGCGACAGTGTCACCGCGGCCGCCACCCGGGCCGCCCAGCGGAGCACGGTGAAGGTCGAGGGCGTCGCGGGCGTCCAGGGCCGCGAGGGCAGCGGCTTCGTGTACGCGACGGAGCGCGTGATGACCAACGCCCATGTGGTGGCCGGCATCGACGAGCCGACCGTGCGGGTCGGCGGCGTCGGGCGGGCGTACGAGGCACGGGTGGTGCTGTTCGACCCGCAGAAGGACGTGGCCGTGCTGTACGTCCCCGAACTGCGGGCGCCCGTCCTCCGCTTCGACGACGACGCCGACCGCGGCGACTCGGCCGTCGTCGCGGGCTATCCGCAGGACGGCGATCTGGACCTGCGGGCGGCGACGGTCGCCACCCGGGTGCAGGCGAGGGGGCAGAACATCTACGGCGACCGGGCGGTCGTCCGCGAGATCTACTCGATCCGTTCCCTCGTGCGCCCCGGCAACTCCGGCGGCCCGCTGCTGACCACCGACGGCCGGGTGTACGGCGTGGTGTTCGCCCGTTCCACCTCGAACGCGGAGACCGGCTACGTACTGACGGCGGACGAGGTCGCCGACGACGCGCGGCGCGCGGCGAACGCCACGGCGCCGGTGGACACGGGCGACCTGACGGCGTCGTAGGACCGTGCCCGGGCGGGACCGGAGGTCAGAGCAGGGACTGCCCCATCAGCACGTCGTCGACGTACGTGCCGTCGAGGCAGAACTCCTCCGGCTGGACGCCCTCGACGACGAAGCCCTCGGACGCGTAGAGCGCGCGGGCGGCGGAGTTGTGACCGAGGACGCGCAGGGTGATGCGGCGCGCGCCGCGCTCCCGGGCCTCCCGGACGGCCGCCCGCACCAGGGCCCGGCCCACGCCCGTGCCGCGGGCCGCCTCGGCGACGGCGAGGCCGCGGATCTGCTGGACGTGCGCGTTCGAGGGCAGTTCCGTGGGGAAGCCGAGGCGCACATAGCCGACGACGCGGCCCGCGTGCTCGGCGACGAGGTGGTCGCGGGGGCCGGACCGCTCGCTGAAGAAGGAGTCGTACGGCGGCTGCGGCGGCGGGGTGACGGCGTGCAGGACGGACCAGGTGTCCCGGTCCAGCAGGGCCAGTTCCCCCTCGTCGGCGGGGCGGGCGGCGCGTATCAGCGGCTCGGGCATGAGGGTCACTTTACGACCGCTCGCGCGGTGCGCCCGCGATGTCGCCCGGGCTGCGGGCAGGATGGTCGCCATGAGTTCCGCATCCTCCGGATCATCCGGATCATCCCGGTCTCCCCGGCCCTCCCGCATCGCGGTGGCCGGCGCGTCCGGTCTCATCGGCGGCGCGCTCGTACGGTCCCTGACCGCCGACGGACACACGGTGGTACGCCTGGTGCGGGCCGAGCCGCGCGCGGCGGACGAGGTCCGGTGGGACCCGGAGCGCGGGTCCGTGGACGCGGCCGGTCTCGCCGGGTGCGACGCCGTGGTCAACCTCGCCGGTGCCGGGGTGGGCGACCGGCGCTGGACACCCGCGTACAAGGAGCGGATCCGCACCGGCCGGGTGCGGGGCACGGCGGCGCTCGCCGAGGCCCTCGCCGGGCTCGCGCGGGACGTACGGCCCCGGGTGTTCGTCAACGGCAGCGCGATCGGCTACTACGGCGAGACCGGTGAACGGACCGTCGACGAGAGCGCGCCGGCGGGCACGGGCTTCCTGCCGGAGCTGTGCGTCGAATGGGAGGCCGCGGCAGCGCCGGCGCGGGAGGCGGGCGTGCGGACGGCGTTCGCCCGGACCGGCCTCGTGGTGGCCCGCGAGGGCGGGGCGTGGGCCAGGCTCTTTCCCCTGTTCCGGTCCGGACTGGGCGGGCGACTGGGCGACGGGCGCCAGTACTGGTCGTTCGTCGCGCTGCACGACGAGGTGGCCGCCCTGCGTCATCTCCTCGACACGGACGGGCTGTCGGGGCCGTTCAACCTGACCGCGCCGCATCCGGTGACCAACCGTGAGGTCACCGGGGCGATGGCGCGCGTGCTGCACCGGCCGGCGGTGTTCGCGGTGCCCGCGCCGGTGCTGCGGACCGTGCTCGGCGAGATGGCCGGGGATGTGCTGGGCAGTGCCCGGGTGCTGCCGACACGGCTGCTGGAGTCGGGGTTCCGGTTCGCGTTCCCGGAGATCGACGGCGCGATCCGCGCGGCCCTGTGACCCTCCGTCAGGACACCTGGACCACGGTTGAACCACGCCCCCGGCCGCCCCGAGGGGCGGGCGGCCGGGGGCGTGGGGGGCCGGTGGCCGAAGCCGGTGCGCCCCCGGGAGGCCGTGCGGTGACCGACCGGCACGCGTGTGCGACCGCCGTGCGCCCGTGCCCCTGCCGATGCGCGACGCCACGCGATCCGTCACGGACCTAACCTCGACCAGAACTCGGGTATTCCTGGGGCCTGTTGGGGGCATGACGTCTCCAGCGTCCGCGCAACCTCGAGGAGGGGCACGTGCTTGAGCCCACGTACCAGGCGGACGTCGTCGTCGTGGGAGCCGGGGTCGCCGGACTCTCCGCGGCGCGACGCCTGACCAGCGCTGGAGTCACCACCGTGGTCCTTGAGGCCGCCCACGCGGTGGGCGGCCGGATGGCGACCGACAAGGTCGACGGCTTCCGGCTCGACAGAATCGGGCAGTTGCTGTCCACGGCGTATCCCGAACTGCGGCCGGCCGCCGACTGCGACGGGCTCGCCCTGCGCACGTTCGCCCCCGGTGTTCTGCTGCACAGCGGCGGACGCCACCACCGGGCCGGCGTACCGACCGGTGCGAGGGGCGCAAGGGGCGCACTCCACACGGTGCGCGCCCTCGCGAGCGCCCCCCGGGCGGGGGCCGCGCCCAGGATGCCGGCGGCCGTTCCCGGACGGCAGGTGTCCACGCCCCGGAGCCGGACCGGCGCCCCGCTGGGCACGGCCGTCGACCAGGCCCGCCTGGGCGCCGCGTTCACCCGGCTGGCCGGCACTCCGGCGGAACGGCTGCTGGCCCGGCCCGAGTCGACCGCCGCCGAGGCACTCACCGCCCGGGGCCTGCCGGCCCGCACCGTCGACGGCTTCCTCCGCCCGCTGCTCGCCGCCCTGCTGTGCGACCCGGACCTCACCACGTCGAGCCGGTGCGCGGATCTCGCGCTGCGCGCCTTCGCGGCCGGGCGCCTGTGTGTGCCGGAGGGCGGCGCGGAGGCGTTGCCGGAACTGCTGGCCCGGGGGCTGCCCCCGGGCACCGTGCACACGGGCGTCCGGGTCACCTCCGTCTCCACGACATCGGTGACCACCGCCGAGCACGGCGAGTTCCGCTGCCGCGCGGTGCTGATCGCGACGGACGCACGGGCCGCCGCCCAGCTGCTGCCGGGACTGCGGGTGCCGGACTTCCACCCGGTGACGGTGGTGCACCACGCCACCGACGAGCCCCCGGAGACCGGCGCCCGGCTGCTCCTGGACGCCGACCGGGGCGGACCGGTGGCGCACACGGCGGTGGTCAGCCGGGTCGACCCGTCCCGGGCTCCGGCCGGCCGCGCGCTGGTCTCGTCCACGGTCCTGGGCCCGCCCGGCGCCCAGGTCGACACCGGTGTGCGCATGCATCTGGCCAGGCTGTACGGCACGTCGACGGCACGCTGGGAGACGCTCGGGGTCTATCACACCGCGGACGCCGTCCCGTCCATGCGGCCGCCGCACGACCTGCGACGGCCGGTGCGGCTGCTGGCGGGCCTGTACGTGTGCGGCGACCACCGGGACACCAGCACCGTGCAGGGCGCCCTGCACTCGGGCCGCCGCGCCTCGACCGCGATCCTCGCGGACCTCGGCGCGGGCCGCCCGATGCACACGGCGGACCCCCTCCCCACGGCCCGAGCGGCCTGACCGGCCGCTCCCCTCAGCCGCCCCGCGTCCCTTCGGTGATCACCCCCGGAGGGACGTGGTGGCCCCGACCACGCGCCACCGCGGTGGCCCGGCCGCGGTGGCGCAGCCTCGGTGGCTCAGCAGTACGCCGCGATCCTGTCGCGGTAGACGCGCACCGGTGCCGTGTCGCGGTAGGGCTCCAGCCTGCGTTCGAAGTCCCGGACGTACTCCACTGCCCGTACCGAGCGCATCTCGGACGCCTGGCCGGCCGCCTCGGCGGCGAGCAGGCAGGCCTGGTCCAGTTCGCCGAGGCCGAGGCGTGCGGTGGCGAGGACGACCCGGCAGAACAGGCGGCTGCGGGCGTAGCCGGGGGCGCGCAGCTGCAGCGAGCGCTCCGCGTGCTGGGCCGCGGCGCGGAACTGCTGGAGGTCACGGTGGCAGTGACCGAACTCGTCGGCGAGCTGGGCCTCGTCGAAGAACCGCACCCAGTGCGGGACCTCGTCGCCGGGCCGGGCGTTCCCCAGGGCGCGTTCGGCGCGCACCAGGGCCGCGGTGCAGGCCCGGACCTCGCCGAGCACGCCGTGCCCGCGCGCCTCGACCGCGTGCAGCAGGGCCTGCACGGTGGGCGGGACGGAGCCGCCCGCGCCCTGCTGGGCCACTCGCGCGAGCTGCACCGCCTCCCGCCCGTGGCCCAGGTAGACGGCCTGCCGGCTCATGGTGACCAGCACGTACGCGCCGTAGGTCCGGTCCGCGGCGGCCTGCGCGAGGCGGAGCGCCTGCACGAAGTAGCGCTGGGCGAGTCCGTGCGCACCGATGTCGTACGACGTCCAGCCGGCCAGCCGGGTCAGGTCGGCGACGGCGGCGAACAGACGACGGCCGGTCTGCTCACCGTAGGTGCCGCGCAGCATCGGCTCGCACTCGTGCTCCAGGTAGCGCACCAGGGCCTGGCGGGCGTGGCCGCCGCCGTAGGCGTCGTCGAGGGTGCGGAACAGCTCACCGACCGAGCGCAGCGCGGCGATGTCGCCGCCGGTGACCCGCTGGCCTGGGCCGCGCTCGGCCGCCTGCCGGCGGGCGCCGAACTCGGGCAGCCCGGCGGGGCGGCCGACCGGGCGGGCCTGGGCGGGCACGCGGACCGGCGGCTCGACGCGGGCCACCTTCTCGTCGGCGCGGCCGATGAGCCAGTCCCGGCTGGGCACGACGAGCCCGGCCGAGGTGAAGGCGATCTTGCGCAGCTCGGCGTGGCTGCCGGAGTCCTTGCGCCACAGCCCGCTGACGATGTCGACGGCCTCGTCGGGGGTGGCGGCGAACTCCAGGCCCGCGTAGACGGGGGCGCAGGCGTCCAGGCCGAGGTCCTGGGCGGTGAACCGGCGGCCGAGGCGCCGGGTGAAGACCTCGGCGATCAGCGCGGGTGTGGTCCCCCTGGGCTGCTGCCCGCGCAGCCAGCGGGTGACGGAGGTCTTGTCGTATCTCAGGTCGAGCCCGTGTTCGAGGCCGAGCTGGTCCACGCGACGGGCGAGTCCCGCGTTGGAGAACCCCGCTTCTGCGATGAGCGCGGCGAGCTGACGGTTGGGGGTGCGCCGCGCGGGTCGTTCCGTCATCTGTGGTGCGGTCTCCTGCCTTCCGGTGAACGTTGATGCCCGGATTACCTGTGAGCAGCCCTTATGGCCTTCTGGACGGCGCGAATGTAGCGGAGAGTGAACACCTGGTCGCACCTTTCGATCCGCATTCATCCGATCGTGTGAGAATTGCCTCTGAGGCTGACGGACAGCGACCGGCACGAGGCCCGTCCGAGCGCCGGACACGCGCCGGACACGCGCCGGAACCACCACCGGAGCCGCCCCCGGAACCACCGCCGAAAGGAAAGCCGGTCGTACGGTCGTACAGTGGCTTGGGCACGTTTCGCGCCTTACCGCGTTCTGGTTTGTTCCACGTTCCACCTTTGTCCTGCCTTACTACCTTCCGGGAGGCGCTCGCCGTGAGTGAGTTGCGGTTCGTCCGAATGGGCTTCGGGGCCGAGGCCGTCGACTACCAGGTGGCCTGGGACGAGCAGCGCCGGGTGCACGCGGCACGGTTCGCCGACGAGGTGCCCGACACCGTCATCCTGCTGGAGCACCCCCCGGTCTACACGGCCGGACGGCGCACCCAGGACAGTGAGCGCCCCCTCGACGGCACCCCGGTCATCGACGTGGACCGCGGCGGCAAGATCACCTGGCACGGCCCCGGCCAGCTGGTGGGCTACCCGATCCAGAAGCTGCCCCGCCCGGTGGACGTGGTCGCCCACGTCCGGCGCCTGGAGGAGGCACTGATCCGCACCTGCGCGGAGTTCGGTGTGGAGACCACCCGCATCGAGGGACGCAGCGGCGTGTGGGTGCTCGGCGACCCGGTCGAGCAGCGCCCGGCGCTCGGCGGGCTCTCCCTGGACTTCGACCCCCGCCTGCACGACGAGGAGTTCGACCCGCGGCTGAACGGCCCCCAGTACGCCCCCTCCAACGCCGGCCAGCGCCGTGAGGACCGCAAGATCGCCGCGATCGGCATCCGGGTGGCCAAGGGCGTCACGATGCACGGCTTCTCGTTCAACGTGCAGCCCGACAACAAGTGGTTCGACCGGATCATCCCGTGCGGCATCCGCGACGCGGGTGTCGCCTCCCTCGCGGACGAACTGGGCCGCGACATCACGATCGAGGAGGTGCTCCCCGTGGTGGAGCGGCATCTGCGCGACATCCTGGAGAACGCCGAGCTCAAGCCGCGGGAGATCGTCCGCGCCACCGCCTGACCCGGTGGCGGCGACCGTCCGACGCGGCGGGAACGGGCCCCGGGTCTCGGAGGTCGGCCTGACCGTCAGGCCCATCAAACACGGGCGTACCCTGGTGTACGCCGAAGAATCGAAGCTAGGGAGCCGACGTGTCCGCAGTCGCACCGGACGGACGCAAGATGCTGCGCCTGGAGGTCCGCAACAGCCAGACCCCGATCGAGCGCAAGCCCGAGTGGATCAAGACCCGGGCGAAAATGGGGCCCGAGTACACGAAGATGCAGAACCTCGTCAAGAGCGAGGGCCTGCACACGGTCTGCCAGGAAGCCGGCTGCCCGAACATCTACGAGTGCTGGGAGGACCGCGAGGCGACCTTCCTCATCGGCGGCGACCAGTGCACCCGGCGCTGCGACTTCTGCCAGATCGACACCGGCAAGCCCGAGGCGCTCGACCGTGACGAGCCGCGCCGCGTGGGCGAGTCCGTGGTCACCATGGACCTGAACTACGCCACCATCACCGGCGTCGCCCGCGACGACCTGGAGGACGGCGGCGCCTGGCTGTACGCCGAGACCGTGCGCCAGATCCACGCGCAGACCGCCGGGCGCGCGGACGGCCGCACCAAGGTCGAGCTGCTGGCCCCCGACTTCAACGCGGTCCCCGAGCAGCTGGAGGAGGTCTTCTCCTCCCGCCCCGAGGTGTTCGCGCACAACGTCGAGACGGTGCCCCGCATCTTCAAGCGGATCCGCCCCGGCTTCCGCTACGACCGCTCCCTGAAGGTCATCACCGCCGCCCGGGACTACGGACTGGTCACCAAGTCGAACCTGATCCTCGGCATGGGCGAGACCCGCGAGGAGATCAGCGACGCGCTCCGGCAGCTGCACGACGCCGGCTGCGAGCTGGTCACCATCACGCAGTACCTGCGCCCGTCGGTACGGCACCACCCCGTCGAGCGCTGGGTGAAGCCGCACGAGTTCGTGGAACTGAAGGAGGAGGCCGAGCAGATCGGCTTCTCCGGTGTGATGTCCGGCCCGCTGGTCCGCTCCTCGTACCGGGCCGGCCGCCTCTACCGGATGGCGGTCGAGAAGCGCGGTACGTACGTCGCCGCCCAGGCCGTCTGACACTGCGCCCCGGCGTCCCCTCGGGTCCCGCACCACGCGCGGGACCCGAGGACACCGCGATGCGGTGTGCGGCATGCGTGTGAACTCGCGCACAAGAAACTACCGAACAGTAACGGCCGAGACGACGCGGCCCCGGCCGTCCTCGCAGATGAGGGCGTACGCCGGGGCCGCGCCGGCGTTCGCGGGGCTCGAACCGGGGCTTCATGTGCGTTTGACCGGGGGGTCACACCCTGGTAACACCAATCAGTGACCCTGGATTCACGGCACGTGCACCCGCGCTCACAGCCGCACCCACTGTCGTACTCGCAGTCGTACCCACGCCCGTACCCGAAGACGCTTCGAGGGGGGACTTACACGATGCAGGCCGCGCCGGTCCGCGCCACCGCCATCCCGTCCTTCGGCACCGCGCTGCGCGCCGTCGAGTCACTGCTGATGAGCAGCGGCCAGCGCACCGCCCGTCGCAACGCCTGGACCTCCGTCCTGGAGGACCGTCGTCGCGCCAAGGACCGGGTGGAGGCGGAGCGCGTACTCGACCAGTCCCCGACCGCCACCGGTCTCTGAGCCTCCGAAGGCACTGCCGTCGTCCTCGCTCCCGGGGACACGTAGACTTCGTGACATGGCGAGGAAGGAAACCGCAGCGGACGCTGCGAACCCCGGGCGACTGAAACAGATCGCTCTGACTTACAAGATGACCCGTAGGGTCGACAAGAAGATCGGCCTTGTACTCGCGGCTATCGGAATCGTCACCTTCGGTGTCTTCCTCGCGATCGGCTTCTTGATCGGTCACCCCGTTTATCTCGGCATCCTGGGCTTCCTGTTGGCCTTCCTCGCGACGGCGATCGTGTTCGGGCGCAGGGCCGAGCGGGCGGCCTTCGGTCAGATGGAGGGACAGCCGGGCGCCGCCGCGGCCGTGCTGGACAACGTCGGCCGGGGCTGGTCGACGACCCCCGCGGTCGCGATGAACCGCAACCAGGACGTGGTGCACCGCGCGGTCGGCAAGGCCGGCATCGTGCTGATCGCCGAGGGCAACCCGAACCGGGTGAAGAGCCTGCTCGCCGCCGAGAAGAAGCGGATGAACCGCATCGTCGCGGACGTCCCGGTGCACGACATGATCGTGGGCACGGGCGAGGGCCAGGTCGAGCTGAAGAAGCTGCGCACGACCATGCTCAAGCTGCCCCGTGTCCTCACCGGCCCGCAGGTCACCGCGACCAACGACCGGCTGCGCGCGCTGGGCGACCTGATGAGCAACATGCCGCTCCCGAAGGGCCCCATGCCCAAGGGCATGAAACTCCCGAAGGGGGGCGGCCCGAAGTCCCGCTGAGGCCGCCGTACAGGTTCACGACGAGGGGCGCCCGGAATGTTTCCGGGCGCCCCTCGTCGTGTACGACGGTCCTGCCTGTTGCTCTGTCGTCGCTGTCCCCGAGGTCCCTCGGGTCCGGCTCAGATCCGGACCTCGACCGTGCGGGCCAGTCGGTCGTGCAGGCCGCGGCCGTCGCGGTCCCAGACCAGGGCGGGGAGGGCGAGGCAGAGCAGCGCGGAGCGGACCAGGCCGCGCAGCGGCTGCACCTGGCCGCTGTCCACGGCGACGACGCGCAGGCGGAACAGGCGCTTGCCGGGAGTGAACCCGAGCGTGCCGACGGTGAGAACGCTCAGCACGAAGAACACCAGCAGCGTCCAGTTGCTGGTCGTCTGCCCGTCGAAGCCGTTGGTGATCAGGCCGGACGCGACCAGCGCGCACAGGCCCCAGTCGACGGCCAGGGCGCCCAGCCTCCGGCCCGGACGAGCGATGGAGCCCGGCCCGTCCTCCGGCAGCCCGAGCTGCTCACCCCGGTATCCGAGGTCGGCGCCGGCTTCTTCCAGGGCCGCGCGCGGCCCGGAAAGCCACGATCCGATTACCTGCCTGTTGTCCACCCCTACACGGTACTGCGCCCGAATACGGCCGGGGGACAGCGGGGTGCGGGCCGGGCGCGGGACGAGGCGCGACGGCGACGTGTGTCCGGACTACCGTGGGGAATGCGCTGGTTAACTTGTGCGAAACAAATGGGTCACGCCGGAGAAATGCCCCGTCCCTAGGGTCGAGTACAACGCGGGCCACCTGCACCGGCCGCACGAACGATCTACCACCCCGGCGGGACGGTCGGGAGTAGGAGGAGCTGGATGTTCCAGAACGCCGACGAGGCCAAGAAGTTCATCGCGGACGAGGACGTCAAGTTCATCGACGTCCGCTTCTGCGACCTCCCGGGTGTGATGCAGCACGTCACGGTGCCCGCCGAAGCGTTCGACCCGGACGAGGAGCTGGCCTTCGACGGATCCTCGATCCGTGGTTTCCAGGCCATCCACGAGTCGGACATGGCGCTGCGCGCGGACCTCTCGACCGCGAGGCTCGACGCGTTCCGCCGCGACAAGACGCTGAACATCAACTTCTTCATCCACGACCCGATCACGGGCGAGCAGTACTCCCGCGACCCGCGCAACGTGGCCAGGAAGGCCGAGGCGTACCTGGCCTCCACGGGCATCGCGGACACCGCGTTCTTCGGCCCCGAGGCCGAGTTCTACGTCTTCGACAGCGTGCGCTTCAAGACGTCCGAGAACGAGTCCTTCTACCACATCGACTCCGAGGCGGGCGCCTGGAACACCGGCGCGCTGGAGGACAACCGCGGCTACAAGGTCCGCTACAAGGGCGGCTACTTCCCGGTCCCGCCGGTCGACCACTTCGCCGACCTGCGCGCCGAGATCTCGCTGGAGCTGGCCCGCTCCGGCCTGAAGGTCGAGCGCCAGCACCACGAGGTGGGCACCGCCGGCCAGGCCGAGATCAACTACAAGTTCAACACCCTGCTCGCCGCCGCCGACGACCTGCAGCTCTTCAAGTACATCGTGAAGAACGTCGCCTGGCGCAACGGCAAGACCGCGACCTTCATGCCGAAGCCGATCTTCGGTGACAACGGCTCGGGCATGCACGTCCACCAGTCGCTGTGGGCGGGCGACGAACCGCTGTTCTACGACGAGCAGGGCTACGCCGGCCTGTCGGACATGGCCCGCTACTACATCGGCGGCATCCTCAGGCACGCTCCGTCGCTGCTGGCCTTCACCAACCCGACGGTGAACTCGTACCACCGCCTGGTGCCGGGCTTCGAGGCCCCGGTGAACCTGGTGTACTCGCAGCGCAACCGTTCCGCCGCGATGCGTATCCCGATCACCGGCTCGAACCCGAAGGCCAAGCGCGTCGAGTTCCGTGCCCCGGACGCCTCCGGCAACCCGTACCTGGCGTTCTCGGCCCTGCTGCTCGCGGGCCTGGACGGCATCAAGAACAAGATCGAGCCGGCCGAGCCGATCGACAAGGACCTCTACGAGCTGGCTCCCGAGGAGCACGCCAACGTGGCCCAGGTCCCGACCTCCCTCACCGCCGTCCTCGACCACCTCGAGGCCGACCACGAGTTCCTCCTCCAGGGCGACGTCTTCACGACCGACCTGATCGAGACCTGGATCGACCTGAAGCGCACCAGCGAGATCGCCCCCCTGGCCCTCCGCCCGCACCCGCACGAGTTCGAGCTGTACTTCGACGTGTGAGATGCGGGGTCGGGCGCCCTGGACGGCACCCCTGTAAACATACTGTGACCTGCGAAAACACTTCTCAGCAGTTCTCGCTGTCGCTGTCCGTTCTCCGACCCCTCGCGCACCGCGCGTGACCCGCCCGGCCACTTCTCCCACTTCGTGCCAGAAACGCTGCGAGGGCCGCCACCCCATGGTCGGGGTGGCGGCCCTCGCCGACTCTCCAGGCTCTGCGGACGGCGGCAGCCTCCTTGGTCTCCTGGTCGAGGAGAGCGGGGCGAGGCCCGGTGAGCCTCGCTGTCTCATGGGACCGGCAGCCGGGACATCTCCCGCTCGACCAGGGATCCGAGCAGATCAAGCGCCGCGCCGCGTGTGGGCGCGAGGGGACTCGGGACCTTGTCGGGACGTATGACACCGCTCTCGACGATGCCGCGGAGAACGGTGGCCACCTCGGCGGAGTCGGTTCCGGCCAGAGCGGCTGCAAGACGCAGAGCGTCCGTCCGGGGCCCCGTGCTCCAGCGCTCCGCCAGGCGCAGGATGCGTGCACGCGAGGCGCTGTGCCGAGTCGCTGCCGCGAGGGCGGCGAGCGTGAACTGCACGGCTTCGTCCTCACTGTCCCAGCGGTCCAGGAGGTACGGCGCTGCGGCTTCGACCGCGTGGCGGGCCTCGAGTTCGTCCGCTGTCTCCTCCAGCGGAAGGCCCAGGGCGACTCTGCGGTCGGCCCCGGAAGCAGCCAGGCGCTGCCCGATGGTGGCTGCTTCGAACAGGAACGTGGTGAGAACGGCTCGATGCGCGGGACGAATGTCCTCGTGGGCTGCGAGACCGGCCAGCAGGGGAATCTCGTCGGCGGTGTGCGGGTAGCAGGTGCCCTGATGCATGACCGAGTCGGCCAGCCCGAAGATGACTTCGCGGTCGCCGGGGAAGCCGTCGGCCTCGTCGGTGAGCCACTAGGCGGTTCCGTCGGGAAGATCGCCCTGCCGACTTTCTTGATCGCGGGCGACTTGCCGCACACACTCGAGCACGGGCGGCAATGGACGTTCGACGGTGCTGCATCGAAGTGGCGCGGCCGGTGCTGGTTCCTCCGTCGGTGGAGGGAAGCCTGAGAGCACGTCGCGCCGGATGCGATGGGCGTGCTCCTGGTCGAGTTCGTGGGCCGGCCCCCGGTGGTCGAATCCGGACAGCATGGTCTCTCGATCAGCCAGAGAGCCGCCGTCCCAGAAACCGCCGTGCGCTCTGCCGAGGGCCTCGACCGCTGCCTGCTCGCAGCCGTGCTGGTGGAACTCCGAGGCCGGGCCGGGAACTTCTTCGTCCACGAGACTGTCGGCGCTCCACCGACCCTCCAGCTCGGGTCGGGAGAATTCGGGCTTGCCGAACAGGCCGTTCCCGGGGTCCAGATACGGAAGATGCACCGGGCGCACGGTCACCCACCGGTGTCCGCGTCGAGCCATTGCCGAGGCCACTGAGCGAGCGTCCGCTTCACTCGGAGCGGCGACAGAGTAGTGGACCATCGTCTCTGCCGCCGACCAGGAGGTCGGCTCGTCGACGCCATTGCGTGGCGCGAGTTCGTTCGGCATGCGGCGAAGCATAGGCAGCGGATCGGACAACGGACCGCCCAGCACGATGCCAGGGGTGGGCTCCAGGGAACGCCGCATGCGCCGGAGACAGTGTCCCTGCGGGGGGGGGCAGGGGATCTTCGCGGTCCCGAGGCTGCGGGGCCGGAGGCGGATGCCGTGCCGAAAACCGTGAGCAGTCGGCAGGCATGTGTCACA
>NZ_JBFAKH010000108.1:0-19800 GCF_040655635.1 Streptomyces sp. NPDC050388 | reverse complement strand
CGGGCGTGTCCCCCGGGGGGGGGGCCCCCCCCCCCCGGGGCGCGGGGGCGGGGCGGGCACCCGGCACCGCCTCTCGGACGGCCGTCGCCGCCCGCCGTTCAGCCGACGGTCGTCACCGTCCCGGCGCCGACCGTGCGACCGCCCTCGCGGATCGCGAAGCCGAGCCCCGGCTCCAGCGGCACCTCGCGCCCCAGCCGCACGGTCATCGTCACCGTGTCGCCGGGCCGGGCGACCGCCACCTCGCCGAGGTCGAAGTCGCCGACGACGTCCGCGGTGCGGATGTAGAACTGCGGCCGGTACCCGGTCGCCACCGGTGTCGTACGGCCGCCCTCCCGGGCCGACAGCACGTACACCCGCGCCGTGAAGCTCCCGCTGGGCACCACGCTGCCCGGGGCGGCCACCACGTGCCCGCGTCGCACCGCGTCCCGCGGCACCCCGCGCAGCAGCAGCGCCACGTTGTCCCCGGCCTGTGCCTCCTCCATCGGCTTGCCGAAGGTCTCCAGGCCGGTGACCACCGACTCCAGCCCGGCGCCGAGCACCTCGACGCGGTCGCCGGGGCGGACCGTGCCGCGCTCCACCGCGCCGGCGACCACGGTCCCCCGACCGGTGATGGTGAGCACGTTCTCCACCGGCAGCAGGAACGGCGCGTCCACGTACCGCGTTGCGTGGCGCCATCGACCATGTTCTTGACCCATGTGGAATGCGCACCCGGTCATAATGATGACGCGGGGACGTCCCCGCCGACGGGAGGGGACGACGGTGCAAGAGATCGACCTGTACCTACGCAAGAGCAAGATCGTTCGCGAGGGCACGGAAGCGCTCACGTTCAAGACCCAGGAGGACCGGGGCCGGGCATGGGCGGCGCGCCATGACTACATGGTCCGGCACGTCTGGAAGGACAACCTGTCGGCGTGGACCGACACCAGGCGGCCGGACTTCGACAAGGCGCTGGCCGCCCTGAAGCGGGGCGAGATTCCCGCCCTCTGGTGCTACGCCGTCGACCGCTTCAGCCGACGCGGCGCCGGGGCCGTTATCGGCCTCCTCGACGCGGGTACCCGGTTGGTCTTCGACTACGAACGTCTTGACTCGGCAGACCCACGTGACCGTGCGCGGATCATTATTGACGCCGAGCGAGCCAAGTCCGCTTCGGACCTCATGTCGCACCGCGTGAAGGACACGAAGCAAGGGCAGCGCAAGCGCGGGGAATGGTTGGCCGCCACGCCGTACGGTCTCACGAAGGACACGGCCGGGAAGCTGCACCACGGGGAACACTGGCCGGTCGTGGTGCGCATCTTCGAGGAGGTAGCCGCCGGGTACTCCGCGCGAGCTGTGGCCGCACGCCTCAACGCCGACGGCGTCCCGTCCGCTCGCGGAACTGGTTGGGGCGCGTCGTCGGTCCGACGCATCATCGCCAACCCCGCGTACGAAGGCTGGCAAGTCGTCGCCAAGTCACGCCAGCACACGTGGCCGGTGGCTTACCGGGACGCGTCCGGCGCCCGTGTGCGCGTGTTCGCGGACGGCGTCGAACCGGTCCCCGTCGACCTCGCCGAACTAGCCCGGCGCGTTCAAGCCGGGCACCAGCGAGGAGCGTTGGGGACCCGCGTCGGACGAGCGAGCAACCTGCTGACGGACTTGCTCCGCTGCGCCGGATGCGGGGCGAAGATGCCCAGGTCGGGACGGTCGTACGTGTGCGGTGCGCACTCGTCCGGGAAACCGTGCCCGGCACCTGCGTCGGCGATGATGGACAAGATTGAGGACTACATCGTCCAGCGTTGGCACGAGGCGATGTCGACGGGTGACATGCGCGACCCGTTGATGCTCGCGGTCGCGGAACGGTGGGCGGCGCTCACCCAACCCGAAGAGACCGAGGAGGCACACGAGGCGGAAGCCGCCGTGAAAGCCGCTGAAGCGGCCATCGAGCAGCTGGCCAACGACCGGGCGGCGGGGCTGTACGCAGGCGCGATGGGGAAGCACTTCCCGCGTCTCGTCGCTGAAGCCGAAGAGACCTTGCGAGCGGCCCAGGCCCACGCCGCAAGTTTCACTCAGGGTGTCCTGGACGTGTCGGCGTTCGACGACGTGATGGTGCTGGTGGAAGCGTGGGCGGCGGCGGATATGCCGTTGCGCCGGGACCTGCTACGGGTGGCCATCGAGAAGATCACAGTGCGCCAACGCACGGCTGTCCGGCGCGGGGCTCCTTTCGACGGCGACGCACGGGTGACGATCGATTGGGCCACTCCGGCATAAACGCACTGCTCGCCGACCGACAGCAGCACGGGCACCCCTCCGGGCAACGGACCCCGGCGGTTCAGTCGGCGGGCCCGCTGCCCGGCACCCCGGCGTTCCGGCCGCTGTGACGCCCATGAGACGCCCATGAGACGCACACTACGGCGACCGGACATATTCGTCGGTTAATGTCACCGAATGCTCGATGCCACCGACCGCTCTGGGGGCACCGCGACGGTCTCTCCCCGGGCCATCGCCACGGAACTCACCGCTGCCGCCGTCTCCGTCCCCACGGCCGCCCCCGCGTCGGCGTCCGTGCTCCCGCCCGTGCCCGCCACGGGTCTCACCGCCCGCTGCGCCAGAGCCCTGCTGTCGCCCTGGTCGCGGCTGTCCCTGCTGGTCGTGCTGCTCGCCTCCGCGGCCTCGGCGATGCTGCTCCTGGAGCCGCAGAAGCTGCTGACCGACGGCTGGCCGCCGCAGCTCGGCGGAGCCGCGGCGGTCGTGGCGTACGCGGTGGCCTACGGGGTGTGCACGGTGGCGTTCGTGCCGCGACCGCTGCTGAACCTCGCCGCGGGCGCGCTGTTCGGCAGCCAGCTGGGGCTCGGTGCCGCCCTGTCCGGCACGGTGCTCGGCGCCGGGCTGGCCTTCTGCCTCGGCCGTGCACTCGGCCAGGACGCACTGCGCCCGCTCCTGCGGGGGCGCTGGCTGAAGGCGGCCGACGACCAGCTGAGCCGGCACGGCTTCCGCTCGATGCTGGCGGCTCGGCTCTTCCCGGGGCTGCCGTTCGCCGCCTCGAACTACTGCGCCGCCGTCTCCCGGATGGGCCTGCTGCCGTTCCTGCTGGCGACGGGACTCGGCTCTATCCCGAACACCGCCGCCTACGCCGTCGCCGGCGCCCGCGCCTCGGCACCGACGTCCCCCGCCTTCCTGATCGCGCTGGCCTGCATCACCGTGCCGGGCCTGCTGGGCGCGGTGATCGCGTGGCGCAAGCGGCGCCGACTGCGCGGCCGTTGACGCCTCCGGCGCCCCGGGAGGATCCGCCGCCGCCACGTCACGGCCGTTTCGGCACCATCGCGTCGGCTTCAGGGACCGAAGGCCCGTGCGACACCTGGCGTCGGGTTCGTCATCTTGGGGCGCTACGCTTCGACCCCGGCACGCCTGATCACCGCACACCGTGCTTCGGCGCGCCTGTCACCTTTTTCCGTTTTTCCCACGATCGGCACTTGGACACCGCTGCCTCATGTCTTGGTTCGAATCTCTCATCCTCGGACTCGTCCAGGGGCTGACCGAGTTCCTTCCCATCTCCTCCAGCGCGCATCTGCGGCTGACCGCGGCCTTCTCCGGTTGGGAGGACCCGGGCGCGGCCTTCACCGCGATCACCCAGATCGGTACGGAAGCAGCCGTGCTCATCTACTTCCGCAAGGACATCGGGCGGATCCTGTCGGCCTGGACCCGCTCGCTCACCGACAAGGAGATGCGTCGGGACCACGACGCGCGGATGGGCTGGCTGGTCATCGTCGGCTCGCTCCCGATCGGTGTTCTCGGTCTGACGCTGAAGGACCAGATCGAAGGTCCGTTCCGTGACCTGCGGCTCACCGCGACCATGCTGATCGTCATGGGCATCGTCCTCGGTGTCGCCGACCGGCTGGCGGCGCGGGACGAGAGCGGCGGCCGGCACCGCACTCCCAAGCAGGGCAAGGAACTCAAGGACCTGACCGTCAAGGACGGCCTGATCTACGGGTTCTGCCAGGCCCTGGCGCTCATCCCGGGTGTCTCCCGATCCGGCGCCACCATCAGCGGCGGCCTGTTCATGGGGTACCGGCGTGAGGCCGCGGCCCGCTACTCCTTCCTGCTCGCGATTCCCGCGGTGCTCGCCTCCGGACTCTACGAACTGAAGGACGCCACCGACGGCGGTCACGTCACCTGGGGCCCCACGATCTTCGCGACGGTCGTCGCCTTCGCGGTCGGGTACGCGGTGATCGCGTGGTTCATGAAGTTCATCTCCACCAAGAGCTTCATGCCGTTCGTCTGGTACCGCATCGCGCTCGGCGTCGTCATCATCGTCCTGGTGACCACGGGAGTCCTGAGCCCGCACGCGGCGGAGTCGTCGGGCTGAGCGCCCTCACGGGGGACGTGACCGAACCCATACGGGACGGGTAGCCGTCCGGTAGCGCGCTGTCAGTGCGTGGCCCTAGGCTGGTCGGCATGTCCCCCGATTCCCCGCCCCTTGGTTCCGTGCGGTCTGCCGCTGAGGTCAACGAGCACATCCGAGCACTGTGGCTGCGCGCGGGCGGATCCCTGTCGGCGCAGGAGCGCGCGGAGTACGAGCTCCTGGTGGTCGAGTGGGCGGCGGCGATCCGGGGCCACGTCGTCAAGGCGGCCTGAGCCCTCGCCGCCGCCCCACCACCACCCGCGCACCGGAACGCGCGCTTCAGCGCCCGCCCGCCACCCGCAGCACCGCCCCCGTCGTGTATGAGGCATCCGGCGACATCAGCCAGGCGACCGCCGCGGCGATCTCCTCGGCCCGCCCCGGGCGGCGCAGCGGGACCGCGGCGGCGACCTCCCACGCCCGGTCCGGGGCGCCCATGGCGGCGTGCATGTCCGTGTCGATCACGCCCGGGGCGACCGCGTTGACACGGATGCCGACCGGACCGAGTTCCTTCGCCAGCCCGACCGTGAGGGCGTCGACGGCGGCCTTGGTCGCCGCGTAGTGGACGTACTCGCCGGGACTGCCGAGAGTGGCGGCCCCCGACGAGATGTTCACGATCACCCCCTCGCCCCGGGGTGTCATCAGCTGTGCGGCGCGACGCGAACACAGCAGTGTCCCCATGAGGTTGACGTCGACGACCCGGCGCACGGTCGCGGTGTCGACCTCGGTGAACCGCCCCAGCGGCCCGGTCACCGCGGCGTTGTTCACCAGCCCCGTGACCGGCCCCAGTTCCCGCTCCGCCACGTCGAAGAGGCGGTCGACGTCCCCCTCGTCGGCGGTGTCCCCCCGCACGGTGACGGCCCGTGCCCCGGCCGCCCGCACCCCGGCGGCCACGCTCTCCGCGGCCGAGGCGTCCCGCACGTAACCCACCACCACGTCGTGCCCCTCCCCCGCGAGCCGCAGACAGGTCGCGGCCCCGATCCCCCGGCTACCACCGGTGACCACGGTGACGAGACGTTTCATGAAGTCCTCCTGGTCTGGAGCCCGAACCGAAGATCCCCAGGTTCCCAGACCCGCGGGAACCTCCTCGTGGGGATACGAATGTCCGCGCCCACCCCTTGGTTCCGGGCCCGCCTTGGCCGAGCCGTTGGAAACAGCCGATGACACAGCGTGCGGAGCTTGCGACCGTGAGGGACCGGCTGGCCGACCGGCCGTCGGCGGGGGTGGTCACCGAGTCCGCGGTGGCGGCCGACGACCAGGACCCGGAGGCGTACCGAGGGCTGTTCACCGCGGACGGGCGGGCCGGCTACCGCTCGGCCGGCGGCATCGAGGGCGACGCCGGGAAGGTGGCGGCGTGGCTCGCGGAGAGCCCGCGGGCGTTTGCCGGTGCGGCAGTACCTGATCGTGAACCGGCGGGTGCGTTTCGGGGTATGGGAGCGGGACACCGGCGACACGGCTCGGGTGCAGGCCGACTGCGTCAGTCCGAGGGGCACGGCGGGGGCCGACGGCGGGCCGGCCGCGCCGGACTTCGTGTGCGGGGGGGGGCGGTACGCGTTCACGATGCTGCGCACGGACGACGGCCGGCGGTTGCACGAAGTGGTCGTGCGGGAGAAATGGCGGCGCCCACCCGGCCGGCCGACGGCACCTGTGGTCCACCGAGCCCGACGCGCCCTGTCCCGGATCTTGCCCGGGACGCACACTGGAGGCACACCCGGGACAGGGAGGCGCCGTTGAAGTCGTCCGGCCACTGGCTCGTCTCCCCGTGGCGGCGCTCGGTCGTCGCCGCGGGCGCGGGAGCCCTGCCCGTCCTCGCCTTCCCCGCCCCGTCCCTGTGGTGGTTCGCCCACGTCGCGCTGGTGCCCTGGATTCTGCTGGCGCGTTCCGCGCCCACGGGCCGCCGCGCCGCGTACGACGGCTGGTGGGGCGGGTTCGGTTTCATGTTCGCGATGCACCACTGGCTGCTGCCGAACCTGCATGTGTTCACGTTCGTCCTCGCGGCCCTGCTGGGCGCGCTGTGGGCGCCCTGGGGGTGGCTGGTGCGACGGCTGCTGGGCGGGGTGCCGTCGCGGGGGAGGGCCGGGGCCGCGCTGGTCGTGCTGCCCTCGGGCTGGCTGGCCGTCGAGCTGGTGCGTTCCTGGGAGGCGCTGGGCGGCCCCTGGGGCGTGCTCGGTGCGAGTCAGTGGCAGGTGGGCGCGGCGCTGCGACTGGCGTCGGTCGGCGGGACCTGGCTGCTCAGTTTTCTGCTGGTGGTGCTGAACGTGGCCGTGGCCGTGCTCCTCGTGGTGCGGCGGGCCCGGGTGCCTGCCGTGGCCGCTCTGGTCGTCACGGGCGTGGTCACCTCCGCCGCGTGGGCGGGGATGCCCCTCCCGGACGCCGACGGCCGGGCCAGGATCGCGGTCGTCCAGCCGGGGGTCGTCTCCGGGCCGGACAGCGCGGACCGTCGCTTCGACCGCGAGGAGCGGCTCACCCGGGAGCTCGCCGGCCGGGACGTCGACCTGGTCGTCTGGGGTGAGAGCAGCGTCGGTTTCGACCTCGGTGCCCGGCCCGACCTGACGCGACGTCTTGCCGCGCTGTCGCGTGCGACGGGCGCCGAGCTCCTGGTCAACGTGGACGCGCGCCGCTCCGACCAGCCCGGCATCTACAAGAGTTCGGTGCTGGTCGGCCCGGACGGACTCACCGGTGACCGGTACGACAAGATGCGGCTGGTTCCGTTCGGGGAGTACGTCCCGGCCCGTTCCCTGCTGGGCTGGGCCACCTCCGTCGGCGAGGCGGCGGGCGAGGACCGCAGGCGCGGTTCGGAGCAGGTGCTGATGGACGCGGGGAGCGGGCTGCGGATCGGCCCCATGGTCTGCTTCGAGTCCGCGTTCCCGGACATGAGCCGGCACCTGGCCGGGGACGGCGCCGATGTGCTGCTCGCCCAGTCGTCGACGTCGACGTTCCAGCAGAGCTGGGCACCCGGGCAGCACGCCTCGCTCGCCGCGCTGCGCGCCGCCGAGACCGGCCGCCCGATGGTGCACGCGACGCTGACCGGTGTGTCCGCAATCCACGGCCCGGACGGCGCGCGCGTGGGCCCGTGGCTCGGCACGGACGCGAGCGCGGCGCAGGTGTACGACGTCCCGCTCGCCCGCGGCACCACGCCCTACGTCCGCTTCGGCGACTGGCCGCCGCAGGCGGCGCTGCTGGTGCTGGGCGTCTGGGGAGCGGCCGAGGGCATACGGACCCTGCGGCTCAGGCGGCGGCCCGCTCCCGCACCGCACGCACCACACGCTCGCACAGCTCATGGGTCGCCAGCGCGTCCCGGGCGCTGAGCGTCCTGCCCTCGCCCACCGCGTCGAGGAAGGCGAGCACCGCCTGTTCGATGCCGCGCTGCCGGGCCACCGGCACCCAGTCCCCGCGCCGCCGGACGGTGGGCTGGCCCTTGTGGTCGATGACCTCGGCCAGGTTGACCACCTGCCGTTTGCTGTCCTGGCCGGAGACCTCGAGGATCTCCTCGGCCGAACCGCTGAGCCTGTTCATCACGCCGAGCGCGGTGAATCCGTCCCCGGCGAGCTGGAGCACCACGTGGTGCAGCAGTCCGCCCCCGGTGCGGGCCCGCACGGTCACGTCGTCGATCGGCCCGGGAACAAGGAAGCGCAGGGTGTCGACGACGTGGATGAAGTCGTCGAGGATCATCGTGCGCGGCTCCTCCGGCAACCCGATCCGGTTCTTCTGCAGCAGGATCAGCTCACGCGGGTGGTCGGCGCACTGCGCGTAGCCCGGGGCGAAGCGCCGGTTGAAGCCGACGGCGAGGCTGGTGTTCCGCTCCTCGGCGAGGGACACGAGCCGCGCGGAGTCGGCGAGTTCGTAGGCGAGTGGCTTGTCGACGTAGGTCGGTACGCCCGCCTCGAGCAGCCGGGTCACGATCTCCGGGTGGACCTGGGTGGGGGCGTGCACGAAGGCGGCGTCGAGATCCTGGGCGAGCAGGGCGTCGAGGTCGGCGTGCCGCTGTCCGCGCGGCAGGTGGAGGTCGTCGGCGACCCGGGTGAGTGTCGCGGGCGTACGGGTCTGCAGGTGCAGCTCCACGCCGGGCCGGGTGGCGAGCACCGGGAGGTACGCCTTCTGCGCGATGTCGCCGAGTCCGATGCAGCCGACCTTCACGGGGTGTTCTCCTCCAGCGGGTGTCCGTCGCGGGTCCGGTCCGCGGTCCGGTCTCGGTCCCGGTCCCGGTTGTCGTCCGCGGCGCGGGCCACGTCCTCGTGTGTCGAAAAGGATGCCGGAAAGGATACGGCGTCCGCCGCCGGGGGCCGCCAGGCGGCGATGTCGTCGAAGCTCCGCAGGAGCAGCGCCGGTCCGGCCTTCGACAGCGCGGCGATCGCGGTGTCGCGTACGGCGATCCCGGCGCGGTTGGTCATCATGCTCAGGCGGGCCGCCCGCACCGCCCGGCGGGCGATGGCGGTGGTACGGGGCAGCCGGGCGGCGGTGTAGGCGGGCAGGTCACCGGAGTGGTGAGCGAGGGTGACCGCGTCCTCGACGGCCTGGTTGCCGCCCTGGCCGAGGGTGGGGGGCATGGCGTGCGCGGCGTCGCCGACCAGGGCGACCCGGCCGTGGTGGTAGGCGGGCAGCGGCTCGGTGATGTGGTGGACGTCGTGCCGCAGCACGTCCTCGGGGCGGACGGCGGCCAGTACGGCGGGGATCGGGGCGTGCCAGTCGCCGTAGCGGCGCAGCAGTTCGGCGCGCTCGTCGTCGGGGGCGTGCTGCCCGGCGGGGGCCAGGGCCGCGGCGTACGCGTAGACGAGGCCGTCCTTGAGCGGATGGGTGCCCCACAGGCGGCCCCGGCCCCAGGTCTCGTGGGAGGCGAACCGCACGCCGGGCAGCGGGATCACCGTCCGCCAGGTGGTGAAGCCGGCGTACACGGCCCCGGGATGGTCCGGGAAGAGCAGGCGGCGTACGGCGGAGTGGACGCCGTCGGCGGCCACCACCAGGTCGGCCTCCAGCTCGCCGTCGGGGGTGCTCACGCGGGCGGGCCGGGCGGGGTCGCCGGGGTCGCCCGGATCGAGGAGGTGCGCGGCGGTGGCCGTGCGGACGGTGTCCGGTGGGAGCAGCCCGGCCAGCCGGTCGATGAGGGTGGCGCGGTGGAGCAGGACGAGGGGCCCGCCGAAGCGCTCGGTGGCGGCCGCCGCGCCGGTCCGGGAGAGCCAGCGCCCGCCGGGTGCGCGCAGGCCCCCGTCGCCCTGCCAGGCGGACAGCGCCCGGACGCCGTCGCCGAGTCCGATGACGTCCAGCCCGCGCAGCGCGTTGGGGGCGAGGGAGATGGCCGCGCCGACCGGCTCGAGTGAGCCGGCCCGTTCCAGCACGGTCACCTTCACCCCGCGCCGGTGCAGGGCGGCCGCCGCGGTCAGGCCGCCGATCCCACCGCCGATCACTACGGCTTTCCCCATCACCTGTGCCACGGCTCCTCCTCGGTTCCGCTGCTCCTCGGGCTGTCGGCCTGTCGGCTTCAAGACCCCGATGACTACAGCTGTAGTCATCCCGGGGCCGACTGTACTACGGCTGTAGTGCCGAGGGTAGCTTGACCCTCATGTCCGTACGCACCGCAGGCGCCCCCCGCGCCGACCTCGTCGCCGACGCCGCTCTCGCCCTGCTCGCCGAGCGCGGGATGCGCGGCCTCACCCACCGTGCGGTCGACCGGGCGGCCGGACTCCCCCAGGGCTCCACCTCGAACGTGGCGCGCACCCGGCAGGCGCTGCTGGAGCTGGCGGTACGACGGCTCGCCGAGCGGGAGGCACGCGTCCTCGCACTGCACGAGATGCCGGACCCGCGGGCCGGGACCGACTCGTTGCTGGACGCGATGGCGCTGGCCACCCACCGCGCCCTGACGCGTCATCGCGAACTGACCCTCGCCCGCTACGAACTGGCCCTGGAAGCGACCCGCCGCCCCGAGCTGCGAGCCCACTTCGACGCGGCCGGCGCCCGGTTCCGCGACCAGCTCACCGGCCTGGTCGTCGGGCTCGGCTCCACCTCCCCGGACCGGCACGCGCTGTCGCTGATCGCCTGGGCCGACGGACTGATGTTCTCCTGCGTGGCCGGGTCCTTCAGCGCGCGCGTGCCGACCCTGGACGAGGTCCGGGCGGACCTGCGGGAACTGCTGCACGGGATGCTCGCCGCCTGAAAACGTGTGGCGCGGGGCGTCGCCCGCAGGAAAGGATGCGCCCATGACAACCGAGCGCCGTGAACCCGCCACCACCGCCGACGAACGCCCCATGCTGGAGGACTGGCTCGAGTACCACCGCCAGACCCTCGCCCACAAGTGCGAGGGCCTGACCGACGAGCAACTGCGCACCGCCTCGGTGCCGCCGTCCGACCTGTCCCTGATGGGGCTGGTACGGCACATGGCGGAGGTGGAGCGCCACTGGTACCGCAAGGTGCTCGCGGCGGACGATCCCGGCCCGATCTACTGCAGCGAGGCCGACCCGGACGGCGATTTCCACCCCACCGAGGCGGACACCTGGCAGGAGGCTCACGCCACCTGGCAGACCGAGATCGACATCGCCCGGCGCAACTCGGCCGGCGTCTCACTGGACGACCTGGCCAAGGGCAGGCACCGCAGCGGCAAGCAGTTCAACCTGCGCTGGATCCACATCCACATGATCGAGGAGTACGCCCGTCACAACGGCCACGCCGATCTGATCCGCGAGCGTCTCGACGGCACCACCGGCGACTGACGTCATCCCCGGCACACCCGTGACCCCCCGAAAGGGGGCGGAGATCACCCGTGCGGGGGATCCTCCGCCAGTCCACCGTCCCCCGGACGGTCAAAGCCAGCAGAGTGACGCGAGTGCATCGAAAGACGACCACTGCAACGCTTCTGGTGACCGTGGCGGTCACGGCTCTCGCGGGCTGCGTGACGGTCCAGCGTCCCCCTGTGGCCGGCCCGCCGGCAGGCGTGTCCCACCCGGCGGCGCCGCACCTGGACGGCAGGGCACGGACACAGGTCGTTCAGGCGCCGGCGCGCGAGGCCCTGGAAATGATCGCTCCGTCCCGGCCGACGGATCCGCCCGCGCCCCCCTCGCAGCGCGCCACCCCCGCCGCACCCGTGCCCGTACCGGAGCGGACCGCGCCGTCCGATGTCCGCGACCGACGGGTCGCCCCCGCCCGCCCGGCCGACGGAAGGACCGCACCGCCCAGAAGGCCCGCCCCGGATGCCTCCGAGGCCTCGGAGAAGGTGCGCCGCGACCTGCGGGAGCGGGCGGACATCTGTGCGCTGGGCAGGAAGTACGGCCAGTGGCAGGCGGACAGCCCGCAGTCGGCCATCTGCGAGGAGGCCTACGGGCGTTGACCGGCCCGTCGGCACCGTGTACGGCCGACGGAACCCCGGACCTCGGAGCACCCTAGGGACGCCCCCTCGGCGGCCCCCACCCCCCGGTCTCCCCCTCCTCGCCCGCCGCACCCACCTCGCCCAGGAGGAGTTCCATGCTCCGGATGGCGGCCCGGACCTTGTCGCCGTAGCGGTCGGCGGCGAGGGTACGGGCTGCTCCGCGGGCCCGGCTGAGGTGGGTGCGGGCAGCGTCGGGGCGGGCGAGACGGACGTAGTCGGCGGCGAGGTTCAGGTGCAGGGACGGGTAGAGGGCCCGCAGGGCGGGGGCGCCCTCGTACCCGGCGGGGCGGGCGTCGGCGTCCTCTTCCGCTGCCGCCAACGCCCTTAGGTCCCAGGCCAGTTCGTCCCCGGGGTCGTCCTGGGTGTCCGCCAGGTAGTGGGCCAGTGTGCAGCGGTGCAGGGGATCGCCGTGCTCGCCGATCTCCGCCCACAGAGCGAGGAAACGGTGCCGGGCCTCCACACGGTCCCCCGCGTGGTGCAGCATCACCCCCTGCCCGATCCGCGTCAGCACTGCGTCCGGCGCCGCCTGCCCCTGCCGTTTCGCCACCATGCCCTCCGCACCGCTCGCCGGCTGTCCCTGCCGACGCTACGGCAGGCAGGGACGATCCAGATCGAGCCGCTCCGGGTCGCCCCGTGACACCTCGCGCCCCGAAGGACGTCAGCCCAGGTTCGGGATGGTCCAGTCGATCGGCTCGTGGCCCTGCGCGGCCACCGCCTCGTTGATCTGCGTGAACGGACGGGATCCGAAGAACTTCTTCGCCGACAGCGGCGACGGGTGCGCCCCCTTGACCACCGCATGCCGGCTCTCGTCGATCAGCGGCAGCTTCTTCTGCGCGTAGTTGCCCCACAGCACGAAGACCGCCGGATCGGGCCGGTCGGCCACCGCGCGGATGACCGCGTCGGTGAACCGCTCCCAGCCCCGCCCCTTGTGCGAGTTGGCTTCGCCGCCGCGCACCGTGAGCACCGCGTTGAGCAGCAGCACACCTTGCTCGGCCCACGGCATCAGATAGCCGTTGTCCGGGACGGGCGTGCCCAACTCGGCGTGCATCTCCTTGTAGATGTTCCGCAGCGACGGCGGGATCCGCACCCCGGGCCGCACCGAGAAGCACAGACCGTGTCCCTGGCCTTCGCCGTGATAGGGGTCCTGACCGAGGACCAGGACCTTCACCTTGTCGTACGGCGTCGCGTCCAGTGCCGCGAAGACCTCCTCGCGGGGCGGGTAGACGGGACCCTTCGCCCGCTCCTCCTCGACGAACTCGGTCAGCTGCTCGAAGTAGGGCTGCTGCAGTTCGTCACCCAGAACCCCGCGCCAGGACTCGGGCAGCATGGCGATGTCGGTCACGTCAACGTCCTCACGATCGTGGTCACTTCCAGGCCTCGAAACCTACAGGTGACCACTGACAACCGCCTTCCCCACCGGCCCCGGCCCGGCCCCGCAGCCGGTTCCTACCAGCTGGTCTTGCGGGAAAGCTGCCACACCATCATGATCGTCGACGGATCCAGCGCCCGCTCGGCGCCCGAGATGTCACGGCTCGCCGCCACGTACTGCCGACCCTGCCACAGGGGCAGCAGCCGGGCGTCGTCCAGGAGGATCTGCTGGGCCGCCTCGAAGTCCTTCACGACGTTGCCCCGGTCGCTCTCCCGGCGGGACCGCGGCAGCAGCACATTGCTGATCTCATTCGCCTCGTAGGGCGTGCCGAGCGCGTTCTGCTTGCCGACGAAGGGGGCGATGAAGTTGTCGGCGTCCGGGAAGTCGGGGGACCAGCCGCGCCCGAACACCGGGTACTCCCCCTTCTGGTAGCCCGTGACGTACGTCTTCCAGGGACGGCTCTTGAGGGTGATCTCGAACAGCCCGGAAGCCTCCAGCTGACGCTCCAGCTCCTTGAACTCCAGCCTGGTCTCGGAGCCGTAGCGGTCCGTGGTGTACCAGAAGGTCAGCGGCACCGGCTCGTTGATGCCCGCCTCGGTGAGGATCTTCCGGGCCTTGTCGACACTGGGCTCGCCGTAGTCGTCGAAGAAGCCGGTGGTGTGGCCGGTGAGCCCCTTGGGGACCATCGAGTACAGCGGGTCGACGGTGTCCTTGTAGATCATGTGCGCGATCGCCCCGCGGTCGATGATCTGGGCGATCGCCCGGCGCACCGGTTTCTTGCCGGCCCACGGGTCCTTCGGGTTGAACACCAGGTAGTTGATGCTGTTCCCGGCGCCTTCCACCAGCTGGAGCTCCTCCTTCTTGGAGGCCTGACCCTGGAGTTCGACGACGTCGTCCGCGGCGAGACCGCGGTAGGTCAGGTCGATCTGTCCCTCGCGCAGCGACTTGACCATGGTGACGGAGTCCTGGAAATAGCGGATCGTCACGGCACTGTTCTTGCGGTCGGCGAAGCCCTCGTAGCGGTCGTTGCGGACGAGTCGGGCCTCCTTGCCCTCGTCGTACGACTGGAGGGTGTACGGCCCCGAGCCGACGATGCCGGACTGCTCGCGCAGGGCGTCGGCCGGGTAGGCGTCCGGGGCGACGATCGACATGGCCGGCGTGGCGAGCACGAACGGGAACGTCGCATCGGGCTTGTTGAGGTGGAAGACCACTTCACGGTCGCTCGGTGCCTGCACCCGTTCGAGGCTGCCCAGCAGCCCGGCCGGGCCGCCGTTGACGTTGATCTTGCGGATCCGGTCGATGGAGTGCTTGACCGCCTTGGCGTCGAGGGCGCTGTCGTCGGAGAACTTCAGGCCCTCACGCAGCTCACAGCGGAACACCTGGTGGGAATCGTCGGAGAATTCGCAGCTCTCGGCTGCGTCCGGCTGGGGTGTGCTGGCGCCGACCGGGTAGCTCAGCAGCGTCTGGTAGACGTTGCGGAACAGTTCCCAGGAGTTGTCCCAGGAGGCCGCCGGGTCCAGCGTTCTGGGCGAGCTGGTGGTCCCCAAGACGATCGGCCCTTGGTCGTCCGGGGTGTCGGACGCCAGTACACCGCATCCGGCCAAGGACGATATCGACGCGATGGACGCGATGACCGCCACCCCTCGCAGGCATCGATTCCGCTTGAACACGCGCACACTCCTCGATCTGCCGTCCCAAGAGTCGGCAGACGATACCGCGGTATTCCGCTCTGTGGCCCTCCCCCGTACGCTCGTTGAGATCAACTCGTTGTAGATGATGTTGTCACTCTGCGTTGACTACGTTGTCAGCGGTCCACTTGTCTTCGAAAACACCGGTACGGGCGCCGTTTCGTCAACGGACGCCCGTACCGGGATCCTTATGGCTCGGCCTCGTCGATTCAGCCCTGGGCCGTCCGGCGGATCATGCCGGCGACGCGGCCGACGCGGTCTCAGCCCACGCCTGCGTTCAGGAAGATGCCGCCGTCGACCACCAGCGTCTGGCCGGTGACCCAGTCCGCCTGGTCCGAGGTGAGGAACGCGGCGGCGCCGCCGATGTCGGAGGGCACGCCGAGCCGGCCCAGCGGGTAGGCCGCGGCGGCCTCCTCCTCCCTGCCCTCGTACAGTGCCTGGGCGAACTTGGTCTTCACCACGGCCGGGGCGATCGCGTTGACCCGCACCCCGGGCGCGAACTCGTGGGCCAGCTGCGCGGTCAGGTTGATCAGTGCCGCCTTGCTGACGCCGTAGGCGGCGATGAAGGGCGAGGGAGCGATGCCCGCGACGGAGGCGATGTTGACGATCGCTCCGCCGTGGTCCTTCTGCCAGGCGTGCCAGGTGCGCTGGGCGAAGCCGAGCGCCGAGATCACATTGGTCTCGAAGACCTTGCGCGCCACGTTCAGGTCGAGGTCGGCGATCGGCCCGAACACCGGGTTGGTGCCGGCGTTGTTGACGAGGTAGTCGATCCGGCCGAAGGCCTCCATCGTCCGCTCGACGGCGATGGCCTGGTGCGCCTCGTCGTGCGCCTTTCCGGCTACACCGATGACCCGGTCGGCGCCCAGCTGCTCGACGGCCTCCTTGAGGGTGTCCTCGTTGCGGCCGGTGATGCAGACGCGGTCGCCGCGTGCGACCAGCGCCTCGGCGACGCCGTGGCCGATGCCGCGGCTGGCGCCGGTGACCAGGGCGACCTTGCCCGAGAGTTCCACTGAAGTCATGTCCCGTGATTCCCTAGTCGAGCGGTCCGCCGGCCACGTACAGCACCTGGCCCGAGACGAATCCGGCGGCCTCGCCGGTGAAGAAGGCGATGGCGTTGGCGATGTCCTCCGGCTCGCCGACGCGGGCGACCGGGATCTGGGTGGCGGCGGCGGCCTTGAAGTCGTCGAAGCCCATGCCGACGCGCTCGGCGGTGGCCTTGGTCATCTCGGTGGCGATGAAGCCGGGGGCGACGGCGTTGGCCGTGACACCGAACTTGCCGAGCTCCTTGGCGAGGGTCTTGGTGAATCCCTGCAGACCCGCCTTGGCGGCGGAGTAGTTGACCTGGCCGCGGTTGCCGAGGGCGGAGGAGGAGGACAGGTTGACGATGCGGCCGAAGCCGGCGTCCACCATGTGCTTCTGGCATGCCTTCGACATCAGGAAAGCGCCCCGCAGGTGCACGTTCATGACGGTGTCCCAGTCGGCGACGCTCATCTTGAACAGCAGGTTGTCGCGCAGCACACCCGCGTTGTTGACCAGGATGGTCGGCGCGCCGAGTTCCCCGGCGATGCGTGCGACGGCGGCCTCGACCTGCGCCTCGTCCGAGACGTCGCAGCCGACCGCGAGAGCCTTGCCACCGGCGGCGGTGATCTTCTCGACGGTGTCCTTGCACGCGCCCTCGTCGAGGTCGATCACGGCGACCGCGTGGCCCTCGGCGGCCAGCCGTACGGCGGTGGCGGCGCCGATACCGCGCGCGGCACCGGTGACGACCGCGACCCGCTGCTGCTCAATGGTGGACATTGCTGCTTCTCCTCGCCCTTGGGATGCGGCTCCTGCGGTCCGCCCCGTCAGTGAGCGACCGCTTAGTACCTTCAGCAGACGTGACGCTAGAAGCCCTGGCACCCGGTGTCAACGGCACATCCTGCTGTGTGATCCATTCCCCGGCCGCCGCCCCCCGAACGAACCGTGCCCCGGTCGGCGCCGTCCCGCCCCGGGGCCCCGCCCGTGCCACCCGATCGGCCTACGGCTGCGCGTCCCGGTGCGGGTGCTCTCCTGCGACCTGTCCGGCGGATCAGGTCGCAGGAAATCGGCGGCGCCCATCGACGCAGGTGAGCGGGGGCTGATGCGTCCAGCCGCACGGCGGAGGAGGGCGTCGACGCGGCGCGTCGATGAGCGACGACAACGCCGCGGACGAACGTGCCGGCCCACCGCGTCTGCGGGTTGATCCGCCGGACAGGCCCTAGCGTCGAAGCGCGAGCCACTCACGGCCGGAGCAACCACTCACGGCCGGAAAGGAGGCGCTCCATGTGCCGTCGCACCGGTGTTCTCGGCATACTGATCGCGCTCGCCGCGACCGTGCCGTCGGCCCACACCGCTCACGCACAGGATCTGAACTGCCGGGACTTCACCCACCAGGAGGAGGCGCAGGCCCTGTTCAACCTGGACCGGAGCGATCCCAACGGACTCGACGAGGAGCAGGGCCCGGACGACGACATCGCCTGCGAGGCGCTTCCCCGCCGGGGCGACCCCGTCACTTCCTCCACCAGCTCGCCCCGGCCCGCGCCCACCACCGCGACTCCCGTCGCGGCCCCCACCGTCCCCGTGACGCCCACGGCCCCCGCGGTGACGCCTCCGGCTCCCACCGCTCCCGCCCCGATCGCGCCCACGCGGGGTGTGGAGGGCGGGCTGGGCGGCGCCTCGGACACCGGGCCGAGCGACTGGGACATCGGAATCGGCCTGGCGTTCGCGGCGGGTGCCGCCGCCGCGGCCGGCTACGTGGTGAGGCGCCGTCGGCGCTGACCCCCGGACCGGCACCCGCCCACAAGGGTGTCGCCGGTTCAGCGCACGAGCAGGTCGAGCAACCGCTCCACCTCGGCCGCCGGGTCGGCGGTGAGCCCGGTGTGCACGGGCCCGGGCTGGACGACGGTGGAGCGGGGCGCGACCAGCCAGCGGAAGCGCCGCCCGGCGTCGTCCCCGGCGGCCTGGCCCGCCGCCTCCCCACCGGCGCACACTCCCTCGACGGCACGCAGCGCGGCCCGTACACCGGCCAGGTCCACGTGCGGGTCCAGGGCCAGCAGCCGGGACTCGTCGAGATGGGTGCGTGCCCCGACGAACGCCTCGTGACGGCAGTACACGAGTACCCCCGCGTTGACGCGCTCGCCGCGCTCGACGCGCGGTACGACCCACAGCAGCGCGTATTCGAAGACGTGCCGGTCGCTCACTCGTCCTCCCCGAGGCCGTGGACGCACTGGTGGACGGTGGCCGCGCGGGCGAGCAGGGGTCGGGCGTAGGCCCGCCGGAGCTCGTCCGGGCTGTCGAATCCCGGCTCGTCCACCAGCCATACGTCGGGAATCTGTGCGGTGACCTCGCCGAGCAGGTCCTCGGTGACGCGGGGCGCGAGGTCCGCCGCCGCGGCGGCCACATCCGGCGCGAAGGTCTTCAGGGCGTGGTCGGAGGCGTCGTAGGGGCGGGCGGCGGACGCTTCGACACCGGGCCAGTTGTGGTGCCAGATCATGGTGGCGCCGTGGTCGATCAGCCAGAGCTCGCCGTGCCGGCTCAGCAGGTTGGGGTTGCGCCAGGACCGGTCGACGTTGTTCACCAGCGCGTCGAACCAGACGACCCGCCCGGCCTCTTCGGAGCTCACCTCGAAGGCGAGCGGGTCGAAGCCGAGCGCGCCGGAGAGGAAGTCCATGCCCAGATTGGTGCCCCCGCTGGACTTGAGGAGTTCCTGGACCTGTTCGTCGGGCTCACCCAGCCCCAGCACCGGGTCGAGTTCGACCGTCACCAGACGCGGCACCCGGAACCCCAGCCGTCGGGCGAGTTCCCCGCAGACGACCTCTGCGACCAGGGTCTTGCGCCCCTGCCCCGCACCGGTGAATTTGAGGACGTAGGTGCGGAGGTCGTCCGCCTCGACCAGTCCCGGCAGCGAGCCTCCCTCGCGCAGGGGCGTGATGTAGCGGGTGGCGGTGACCTCGGTCAGCATTTCGCCAGGCTACGCGATCCCCTGACCTTGCAAACCATGACCTACCCAAGATCCCCGTGTTCCGGGGAGTCGGCCACGATCAGCCCTGGGGAGAATCCGGGGAGCTCCGGCCGGCGCACCGATCCCCCTGCTCCCCGAGCAGTCCGTCGATCCCGGTGCGCCCCTTGCTCCCGGCCTCCGGCATGAAGTGAGCATAGTAACTGTCAATCCCCTCGCCCCGCCTCGTGCCAGCATGGCCATTGGTAAATGAGCTCGGCGACAGGTGGGGGGTGTTTCTGCGGGCGGTGTGGAGCTGCTGCAGCCCCACACCGAGCTGAAAGCCGGCAGTTCCTGGGCGGCCGGCCGGTGCCGTCTGCCGGGCACGGGTGCGAGCACGTGGTGGTGGAGGCGCGTGTGGGCGGTGAGTTTGGCGGCCCGGCGTTCGGGGCCCATGGTGGCCCGGTCGACTTCCATGAACGCCCGCAGCATCGACCCGTCGCCGCGCACCGTCTCGTGGGAGGCGATCACGCCGCGTTCGAGCATCAGCTCCTCGGCCTCGCGGAAGTGAGCGGGAAGCGGACGTACCGCCACACGCAGTGGGAGATGATCTCGACCGGGTACCGGTCCCCCTGGTTCGACGGCGGCGCGCTGTCCACGGACGGTCCCCCTCCACCATGATCAACCCGAAGATCATCCCACCCGGTCAGCCACCGTGACAGCACCCACGGACATGCTGCCCGCCATGGCCATCGCCGCCCGGCCGCCCGCCGACCACCCCGACCGGCTGCTCGCGGAGGGCCCGGAGGCCTCGCTCGGCAAGGCCCTGATCCGCCACATCCGGCTGCGTGCCGCCGTCACCACGGCGGCGGCCGCGGCCGCCTGGATCGTCGCCCGGGCCACCGGCACCCGGGGGCGCGCCGACACGGTCGCCCTGGTCGCCCTGGTGACCTCCCAGCTGTTCCAAACGCTCCAGGACGCGGGCCGGGATCCGGTGGTGGCCGCGGCCGCGGTGGGGTCCCTGGTGGTGCTGGGCGTGGTGGTGAGCGTGCCGGGGCTCAG
>NZ_JBFAKH010000107.1:0-20047 GCF_040655635.1 Streptomyces sp. NPDC050388 | reverse complement strand
CCTCCAGTCGTCGGGGGACAGCGCTGCGCCCCGCCGACGTCGTGCTGGTGTCGGCGGGGCGCAGCGGGTGGTGCGGCTGGGTTATGCGGCGAGGCCGTGGGCCGTGCGCGTGGGGTGCTCACCGGGCGTGGCCGGCGCGGGCGTGGTGTGGCCCGGCCGGGGCGTGTCCGGCTGCTGCTCGGGGGCGCCGTGCAGGTGGGTGCCGATCAGGTAGCCGATTAGCAGCCCGGTGACGCCGAAGATCTTGTGGCGGTTGACTTGCCACCAGGTCGGGGCTGGGGGTGGCTTTATTCACGACTCACAGCGGCGTTTGTTCACGGCTGCGGGAGGCATCTACGGTGAGGTGGGGTCGATGTTCACGACGATGGCCAGCAGCCTGAATCGAGGGCAGGCGTCTGGCGACGACACGGTCGCCACCGACGGACTGTCCCTGTAGCCGGAGCTTTTGCGTCGTCCCGTCGGTGGGACGTACGGCATGTTGCCCAGGTGGCGTTTGGGCGGGACATCCCGTTGGGGCATCCCTTTCTAGCCTGAGACGATCACCAGAACCGTATGAGCGAATGCAGGGGGGAACATGGCTGTTCTGGTGCTGCTCGGCGTCTTGGCGCTCGTCGTTGGCGGATGCGCATGTGTGGTGTGGGCGGAGCGCGGCGGGCCCCGCTGGGTCCGCGGCGTGGCGACCGTGACGCTTGCTGCGGGGGAGTTGCTGCGCCGTTCCGAGAAGAACCGGCGCCGGGGCCTGAACCGGACCACCGATGACGGTGACTAGGAAACTGCGCGAGGGGCCGACGGTTCGCCCTCACTCAGCGCCCCCGCGCTGCTGCCCGTCGTCGTGAACAATCAACGGGCGCCGACGGTCACAACGCCGTCGGAACTGCTGTCAAAACGCTGCTCTCCGTCGCGTACAGAGCCACGGGGGCTCCGTCAGCACGCCTATGACAGCCACGAGTTCTCCAATCGATGGGGGACAGGGGGTTGATGGTGCGAGGCCGGACGGCCTGCCCGGTCCTCGCACGCCGCACGGCGGGTGGGCGAGGACCAGGCGGAGCGTCCGGTGGTTGGTCGCGGCATGCGAGGGGCCCGCGCCCCGGCGTTCGGGGATGCGGGCCCATCAGCCGTCGCGGGGTCAGAGGTCGGATGGCAGTTGCTTTCCGGTGTCGGCGTCGTAGGCGGTACCGGTGGGCGACAGGCGGATTGTGCGGGACTCTGCTCGAGACCCTTCCTTCCAGTCCTTCCCGCCGATCGCTACCCGGACCGTCACGTCAGCGATGGGATCCGTGACTGGCAGAGCGAGTTCCGGCGCCTTGGGGAACCAGCGGTCATCTCCGCGGGTGGTGTACGCGCTCTTCCCCGAGGCATCGATCCGCAGGTATCGCGCGTTGCGATCGGCGTACGACCGCAGTTCCACGATGACGCGGTCACGGTCGCCGTTCCAGTGCGCCACCAGGTCTGCCTCGACGCCGTCGACACGAAGCGCAGTCCCCGACCTGCCCTTGTACGCGGCAGCCGTCTCCTGGCGTTCCTGACGGCGCTCCTCGTCGTCGGCGGCATGCCACACACAGGCCGCCGCGACGGACAGGCAAGCGATGGCAGCGACGTAGGGCCAGGTACGCCGGCGTCCCTTCACCGGCTGTGCGTCGTCGACGGGCGGTTCGGGCGTAGCGGGTTGAGGTCCGCGGTGCCATTGCGGTGATGTGCTGTCGTCTGTGGTCCGCTCGAACCATTCGACGTCTTTGCCCATGCGGGCGACGGTAGCGCGCAACTGTATGGCTTGGTCCGGGCTTCCGCACAGTTCCGCCACCCGGGCCCGGGTCGACAGCCACGAGACGGCTTGGTCGGAGTTGATGCCGTGGGCGGTGATGTCCGCGCGTTCGCCGATGGCGGCGAGGTGGGCGGCCTCGTTGCACCGGCCGTCGATCGCGGCCTGGAGGACGTCGTGGTGGCGGGTGTCGATGACGTTGGGAGGCATCTCCCAGTCCCAGGCGCCGTCACCATCGTCCTGCCCGGCCTCGGTGGGCAGATCGTCGTCCTGGCCCTGGTCGTCGTCGCTTTCAACGGCAGGGTCGGTCGCGGGCGCCACAGTCGTGTGCTGTTCGACGGCCAGGGCCTGCTGTGCCATGCGGCGCCGGGACGAGGTGTCGGTGAGCGTGGCTTCGTCCTGGCTGATCACCGTCTGGACGATGTCGACGTAGTCGGGGCCGACCTTCCACACGGCCTGGCCCGGGTCCAGGGCCGGGATCCGGTCGATGGCCCAGGCGGGCAGGTTGAGCAGGGCGCCGACGAGGGCCGCCTCCTCCGGGCCCAGGCGTCCGACGTGGGCGACCTCGCACAGGCGCGCCAGGTCCTGCGCCTTGCCGTCGCCGAGGTCGGACAGCGTGTGCATCACGACGTCCAGGGATAGCCCGGCCTTGCGGGAGTTCTTCAGGAGTCGCTGGATCAGCTCTGCCGTGGCGGGGGAGAGCAGGATCTGCCATGCCTCCTCGAGGACCAGGTGGCGGTGGACGGCGGTCGACTGGCGCAGCCAGACGTGCTCTGCCCAGCACGCCACCGCGGCCATCAGCGACGGGATCGCGGGGCTGTTGCGGTCCAGCCGGGAGAAGTCGAAGGAGAGGATGGGCAGGTCGGTTTCGGGGAGGCTGGCGTCCTGGCCGTCGAACAGGCCGCGCAGCGATCCTTCGGTGTAGCGGGACAGCGCGATGGCGGCGCCCTCGCCCCACTCGATGAGCTTCGCGGCCGGCCACCTGCCGTCCTCGGGCTGGACCAGGGCGTCCACCAGGCCGTTGAGGCTGGTTGCCTTGGGGTGGTTCAGGGCGTGCTGGAGGGCGTGGGTGGCCTGGGGGGTGAGGGCGCCGGGCTCCACGGCGGCGATCAGCGAGCGGACGAGCTGCTCGCGGACCTCGGCAGGGAACAGGCCGGAGACGGGGTTCAGCGTGAAGGAGCCGGCCTCGATGACCCGGCCCCCCAGCGAGCGGACCAGGGGCGCCCACTCGCCGGCGTTGTCCTCGCCGAAGGAGTCGATGACGACGGCCTGGTGACCGTGCTCGAGGATCTCGCGGCGGATCCGGGCTTTCGCCGTCGTGCTCTTGCCGGAGCCGAGACCGCCCAGGGCGAGGCTGTTCGTGGCGGGCAGGACGGCGGCGTCGGTCAGGACGGGGGAGAGGTGGAACGGGCGGCCGTCCAGCAGCGACCGCCCGATCGGGATGCCGGGGAAGCGGGTGCTGGAGGCGACGAGCGGCGCCGTGATGGCGGCGTGGCTGGAGGGCAGGCGGATCATCAGAGGATCGCCCCTTTCCGGGTGGAGGCTCCGTGCGGGGTGGTCATCACGTGGGCGCGGTGCTGCTGGCCGGTGAGCCAGTCGAGCCGGATGCGGTGCCGGTCGGCCGTGAGACAGGCCTGCCACCGGGCGTCGGTGACGGCCTCGGGGCTGTCGCCCCACACCGTCAGGTAGGCGTCGAGGTCCACGAGCGTGGCGCCCTGGACCAGCGCACCATGCGTCGTCCCGCTGGCGAGGTCGTGGGTGTCCTGCTTGACCTTGTCCGTGGTGAATGCCTCGGACGCGGCGCGCTGCCACTTCGCGGACCGGCGGGACTGGCCCGCGGGCAGCGGCCGGTACAGGACGGCCAGCGAACGGTCGGTGCCGTGGCCCAGCAGCAGTTTCGGCATGAGGTCGCCGCCGGTCTCCTCGGGCCAGGCGGTGATCCGTGCCGTGCTGGCGTAGCGGCCGTCGCCCAGACCGACCCAGCCCGGGCCCCGCGCGGTCACGGCGGGGACCGGCCCGGGCTCCACCGGGGTCAGCACCCCGAGGCCAGCGAACTCGTGCGCCAGGGTATCGACGACACGGGCGGGCCGGCCCACCAGTCCCTTCGGCACGTGCACGGAGAGCGTCTGGGTGTGGGCGGTGTAGTCGCCGACGGCGGCGTGGTGGGTGACGTGTACCTGGAGGCCCGCGCCGCGGGCCTGGTCGCCGGCGAAGGCGAGGGCGCGGGAGAACGCCTCGTGGAACGCGGCCCGCTGCTGCGGGTCCTGCATGGTGCCGTGCTCCGGATACAGCGTCCACGTGGTGGTCACTCCCGCACCGGTGGCCATGGTGTCCGGGGCGGTGCGCTCCCGCAGGTGCCTGTAGCCGACGGCCGCCCACCGGGCGAGCGAGCGCGGCCCCGGCGCCAGATTGAGCAGCGCCGCGGCGGCGCCCACCGCGCCGAACGTCCATGCCGGGGGCGGGGTGAGCATCGCCGACATGAGCACGGCGCCCCCGACCCCGGCGTTCGCCTTCGTCAGCAGAGTCTCGGCAGGGCTCAGTCCGCGCTGCAGGGCGGGCACGCGGTAGCCGGGCGTCAGGGAATACACAGCGGGTCCTCCTCAAGTACAGGTGTCTAGGACGGCCGGTGCGCCGGCCGGGCGGAGAGACCGCCTGGCCCCGGCGCGCTGCCACCGCAGAGCGGGGCAGCACGCCGGGGCCAGGACGGTCGGCTTGCTACGGGTTGTTCGGCCGGTTCGGCACCGGAGCCGGTGTGGGTGCCGGTGTGGGTGTGGGCGCCCCGGGAGTCCGGGGGTTCGGTGTCGACGGTGTGGCGGCGGCCCGCGCCTCGCGGCGCGCCTGGGTGATGTGCGCGGTGCGAGCCGCGTCGTGCCGGGCCTTCGCCACCGCAGACTCGGTCGTCAGCCGCCCGGGCCGCTGCTGCCGCTTGATCCCGTACGCGGCGAACAGGACACCGGTGTCCTGGGACACGGCGCGGCGCGGGGTGTCCACCGTGCGCGGCCCGCGCGGCGTGGTCTCCTGCTCGTACACATCCGGGACGCCGGCCCGCACGACCGCCCGCGCCAGCGGGTTGTCGGTCCTGCGCTCCACCAGTGTCCGGGCGGCGCCGGCTACCCGGGGGCCGATGTACGGCACACCGTGGAAAATCATGCGCAGCATCAGGGCGTCCGCGGCCACCAGCAGGACGGCGTCCATCACCAGCGCCCCCTCGGTGAGCTTCACGAACGGGCTGACCAGCAGCAGTGCGAACGGGGCGAACATCAGCCCCAGCAGCCGCTGCGCCCACGCCTTGACCGCCGACGTGTCGCCCCCGCGGGCCAGCGACGCCAGCACCACGGGAGCTATGCAGACGAACACCAGGATGCCGAGGTTGCGCGTCATGAACACCAGCGCCGCGAAGGCGAGGGCCACCACGAGCGCAGCGAAGATCAGCAGAACCGACAGCGGGTTGTCTGCGTCTGCCGCCTCCTTCATGTCTTCACGGATGACCGTGAACAGGGTCGACTCGTCGCTGTCGAACGCGACCGTGAACGCGGCGCTCACGGCCTTGTTCAGCAGCATCACCACGCCCGGGACCGACGCCATGCCGGCGACGGCCGCGAGCGTCCAGCCGGTCGAGGCGCCCATCTGCTTCAGGCGGGGTGCGCCCTGCCAGGCGGTCAGGGCGCACACGACGACGACACACATGAAGATGGCGACGGCCAGGTGCTGGCCCAGCCAGAGGAACTGCTGGTAGATCCAGCTGTCGGCCTGCTCCGGCGCCCATGTGTCCTTGGGGGCGACCAGATCAATGATCTTCTTGATCAGGCTGTCGCCGAGGTCTCGGACGTTGCCGGCGGCCCCGTCGGTGAGGCCCTGGCCCCCGCCGGGGCCGGGCGGCCCCCCGTCGGGGGGACCGCCGCCGTCGTTGTCCCGCGCGCAGTACTCGTAGCCCGGCGTGCCCTTCAGGGCGTCGCACGGGTCGTCTGCTCGGAACGCCATGTGATCAGCCCTTGGCCTCGGTCACGGTGGAGAACAGGGTGTCGCCGTACAGCGCGAGGATCACCGCGACGAACAGCGTGCCCACGGCCATGGAGCCCTTGCGCAGGGCTCCCTTGGGGTCGTTGGACAGCTGGAGCAGCATGCGGACGGCGATGACGGCGATGACGGCGGCGATGCCCTTGGTGACCAGGCCGCCGCCGGTGAGGCCGATGGTGTCGAAGAAGTCCTTGAAGCCGGTGGACATGTCGACGGGGGCGGCGAGGACGTTCTTGCGCATGGGTCAGATCTCCTTGTTGGTGTGCAAGGTGGGCCGGGCGACGGCGTACAGGTCGGTCATGGTGTCCAGGGGGGAATAGCGGATCTGTGTGCCGGGGCGGGGAGCGTCGATCATCCAGCCGCCGCCGACGTAAATGCCGACGTGGTGAATACTCGTGGCGCTTTCGCCGTAGAAGACAAGATCCCCGGGCTTTACCTGTCCGGGCTTGACCGGCTCGGAGGCGGCGTATTGCGCGGCTGCCGTGCGGGGCAGGGTGATGCCTGCCTTCGCGTAGGCGTACAGCGTGAGTCCGGAGCAGTCGAAACCGGTGACGGTCTTTCCGGAGTTGCCATTGGGAGAGCAGCAGATTCCCGTACTGGGGCCGTTTACGCTGCCTCCGCCCCACGAATAGGGGGTGCCGAGCATTTCTTTCGCCGCGCTGATGGCCGTGGTGGCCTGGTCCGTGGTCGCCGCCTTTCCGCCGCCGCCCTGGTTCTGGTTGGCGAGTGCGGTGATCGACCGGACGTAGTTCTGCGTCTCCTGGTAGGGCGGGATACCACCGTATTTCTGGACGGCGCCGCTTCCGGCGTTGTAGGCGGCGAGCATGTTGTGCTGCTTGTTCCCGGGCACGCCTTTGACGTCCTGGGCAATGGTGCACAGGTATTTCGCGGATGAGGGGATCGCGTCCTCGGGATCCCACACGTCGCGTGTGCCGTCGCCGTTGCCGTCGATTCCGTGGGCTTCCCACGTGGACGGCATGAACTGTGCGATGCCCTGCGCTCCGACCGGTGACTTGGCTTTCGGATTGAAGCCGGATTCCTGGGTGAGCAGGGCGGCGAGCAGGTTCGGGCTGACCTCGGGGCAGGTGTTTCCCGCGTCCTCGATCAGGTTCTTGTAGTCGGCGGGGACGGCCAGGCTGAGCGCCGTCCCCATGGGGTCGTCGCCGGCGGCCTGGACGAGCGCGGCCACGACGACGGCCGCGGTCGCTCCTAAGCCGATAGTGACCGCTGTAGAGGCTCTCAAGAGCGTCTTCCCTCCTTTCCTGGGTTCTTGGGTGTTTTTGCAGGTCAGAACCGCCATGGCGGTCCGCCATGGCACCGCCATGCGACCGCCACCGACCGCCATGGGACCGTCGGGATGGCGGTGCCATGGCGGTCGATGGCGGTGTTGTGGCGGTGCGCTGGCGGTGCCGCGTGGCGGTCACGAACCGGACATCGCGAAGGCGACCAGGTCGTCCAGGCGGTAGCCGCGGCCCCGTGAGTTCTTGTAGGTGCGAGGGCCTCCGAGAAGCTCCTTGAGCTTCTTTCCGCGCTCGACATCGTCGTCTTCCAGGATTCCGAGGGCGGGCGCCAAGTCCGGAGTGGTCATGAAGTCCACGCCCTTGCTGCGCATCAGATCGATGGCCTGCCGGAGCGGAGTTTCCTCCGGAAGTGCCTCCAGGCGTTTGGTGGTTTTTTCGTCCACCACATCCCAGATGAATTTGTCGTCGAAGTTGAAGCCTCGGATGAGGGTGGAGCGCCCGTTGGCGAAGAGGACCGCCTGACCCTTGATATCCGGGTCGAGGAGTGCCGGGTTGATCGGTGCGACCGTCTCGAAATAGGTGTCACCGAGAGCAACCTTGGTGGTTCCCGCCGATGCCACGTACAGGCACATCCGGTAGAGGAACTGGTCCCGTACCTCGACGGGAATGGCATTCACGGAGGGGCGCTGTGTCATGAGCACCGTGGAGATGCCGGATTCCAGGGACTTGGAGACCAGCTGCCGTGTGTCCTTGGCGATCTCCTTGGCCTGGTCCTTTTCCTCGTTTGTGGCGCCGGACGCGAAGAAGTCGGCCGCCTCGTCCACGATGAAAATGACCGGCTTGAATTCTGGTGCGGGCTGCCGGTTCCGGATGGCCTCCTTGATTTTCGCGTACCGGCTGTCCGAGCGGACATTCAGTTCCCGGACCATGCTCCAGAACACGGCCGGGTCGTCGGACGACTCGTAGCGGGTGGCGACCGGCTCGAACCGGGTCAGCCCGCAGAATTTCCCGTCGAGCAGATACAGCTCGAATTCGCCGTAGGCGATCAGCAGGCAGGTGATTAGCCCGTTGACCAGCGTGGTCTTGCCCATCTGCGTCATGCCGGCGACCAGCAGCGACGCCTTGTCGAACGTGGGCACCCCGGTGAGCCGGCCGGTCACGTCGTGACCGAGCGGAACGCCGGCGAACGTCTCGATCTCCTGCCGAGTCGGGGCCGGGAACGGGCGGGTGAACGGGGGCTCGTGCAGCTTGAGGAGCTTGACGCGGCGTTCGTTGTCGCGGCTGCGTTCCATGGTCATGTGCAGGCGGGTGACGCCGAACATGCCCGCCACGGTGCCCAGACGCTTCTCCACGTCCTCGTACGTGCGGCCCTTGGGGACCAGGAAGTCGTAGACCTCGCCGGTCTGCACCGGGGCGATCGTGACCTCGTCGGCCCGGATCACCTGCTCGTTGCCGATGACGCCGGCCGTGCGCAGCGCCGCGGTGAGTTCCGGGTGCGCCGGGGCGGCCTCGGCGTCCGTCGGCTCCCCGTCCAGGGAGGCCACGGGCGCGTCCTGCTTCAGGGCTGTCGCGGGCTGCGCCTCGCGTGCCCAGAGCTGCTTGACGCCCGTGCGGATCCGCCAGGCCGCATAACCGAGGGCGACCAGTGCCCCGGTGGTGAGCAGTACGGTGGCCGGCCAGGACAGGCCGAGCTTGTCCTTGATGGCCGCGAGGGCACCGAACGCGATGGCCAGGACGCCGATGGCGCCCGCCGTCTGGCCCGCCATGTCGTCGCCGGCCTGCTGTTTCTGCTTTGCCACACCCCTTCTCCTTCTGTCGGTGTCGGGTTCTCCGGTTGGGTTGTGGTGGTGCTCGCCGGGTCTGCTTGCCGGGTCTGCGAAGCGTGTTGTTCGCTCGCCGGGTCACTCGCCGGGTCTGCACCGGGTCGACTGCGTGGTGCTGGTTCCGGCAGTCGCAGCAAGGGCCGGCCCGCAGGGGTGCGGGCCGGCCCTCACTGGTGGTGCCGGACAGGGGTTGGTCAGGCGTCCGCGTCCTCGGGCTCGTCCTCGCTGTCGGTGTCCTCGGAGGCCTCGGCGGGCTCGGTGCGTACGCCCGCGGGGGTCTCCTCGTTCGACAGCAGCGCGCCCCAGGCGCGGCGCACCCGCTTCTCGCTGCCGACGAAGCCGCCGTCGCGGAAGGTGGCGACGGCCTGCCGGTAGGACAGCGGCGGGTCCTCGCGGTAGCGCAGGTGTCGCAGCACGACGTCCAGCTGGCCGTCGGTCAGCTGCTCACCCGGCACGGGGGTGGGCACCCCCGCGACGGCCGCGAGGTCCGCGAGCGTGACGGCGTCACGGTCGGCGTCACGCCCGGTGTGACGGACCCCGTCACGGTCGGACGCGTAACCGTCCTGACCTGCGTGACTGCCCGTGCCGCCGGTGGTGGAGGCGTCACGCCCGGCGGGCAGGGCGGGCATGTCCGGGCCGGAGGCGTCACGGTCGGCCGTGCCGGGCAGGGCGGGCGCGGTCGGGGCCCACTGTCCGAGTTCCGGCAGGCGGATCGCCGCCACGGAGGCGGGCAGGGCCTTCTCCGTGACCGTGCTCGCGGTGGCCTCGGCCTGCCCGTGCAGCTTCTCGGTCATCTTCTGCTGCGTCTTGAGCACCGACTTGCGGTAGCGGGTCTCGGCCTCGGCCACCTGCTTCTCCAGCGTGGTGGCCAGCTCCAGCAGCTCGATCCGGTGCGCGGCCTCGGCCTCCATCTCCTCCAGGCGGTCGGCGACCTCCTGGCGCTTGATGTCGATGGCCTGCTGGGTGCCGGCCGATACCTTCCGCCCGAGCGAGGGCAGGGCGATCCACCACGCGGTCTTGGTCGCGACGATGGCGATCGGGGTGAGGATCACGGCCAGGTCGAACCCGTCAGCCCGGGACAGGATCAGGTCGGCGGTGGGGATGGCCGCATTGACGGCCGTGAGCGCCAGACCGGCGTACTGGACGCGGCGGACACGGGCGCGGTTGTTGCCGGCCAGGATCTCGGTGGCCTGGAACACGACCCACAGGGCGTCCAGGGCGCCCACGGTCGGCACCGCCCACGCCCCGAACTTCGGCTGAAGGATGTCGTAGGACACGGCCACCGACAGGATGGCCACGCTCAGGGTGACCACGCCCAGGATGCCGAGCACCACCCCGCGCGGGGAGGCGTCGTGCCACTGCTTCTTGCCGTTCACGGAAGTCTCCTTCTTGGTACGGGGTCCGGGCTGTCCGGCTCCCCTGGACCGCGCCCGGACCGGCCGCCGCACGCGGAGTGCGGGGCGGGGCCGGGCGGGTCAGGCAACCGACAGGGGGTCAGGCGGCCCGCGCGCTCTGGTCGGCGGGGCCGTAGGTGCGGGCGAAGCGGGCGCCGGCCCTCAGCAGGGCGGTGACGTCCGCGTGGGTGCGGTGCTGCCGCTCCGACCACGGGGTGGCGCGGGCGGAGTCGGAGCCGGTATGGGCCTGGATCACCCGGTCCAGGACGTAGCCGGCCACGTTGGCGGTGTCGGTGTCACCGGCCTCGCCGGCCTCGCCGACGTGGCGCAGGGCGGTGGACAGGGTCCGCTGCGGGTCGGTGCCGCTCTCCTCGCGGACGAAGCGCAGCAGCGCGCGGAGCATGTCCTTGACGGTCATGGAGTCGTCGTCGGCGAGGTGCGCGCCGGTCGACCAGTCCTTGCCGTAGTCGTAGGCGCGGATCCAGCCGTCCTTCTCCAGCAGGGCGATGGTGGCCTCCAGGTGGCGGGCCACGGCCTCGCCGGAGGACTCCTCGCCGGACGGGCCGGTCCACACCGGCAGGTAGGAGCTGGCGGCGATCTCCTGCGCCTTGCGCAGCGTCGCGTCGGTGAACACCGCAGCGGCGACGGTGGGGATGGCGGGGGCGGTCGTCTTCATGGGCATGCGGGCCTCATCTCAGGGTTCGGTGGGTCCGGGCTGTCCGGCTCCCCTGGACCGCGCCCGGACCGGCCGCCTCACGAAGGGGTGCGGGGCGGGGCCGGGCGGGTCAGGCAACCGACAGAGGTGGCGGTGTCGGCTGAGCGGGAAGAGCTCAGCGGGTGCGCTGGCGTTTGAGGTAGGCGTCCTGCAGCCGTTCGAACGCCGCCCACAGCCGCTCGCCGTCGGGGCAGCGGGCGCGGTCCGTGCAGTGGGGGCAGTCGGTGCGGTGCGCCTGGTGGGCGCGGTGCGCTTGCTGGTAGCGCTGGTACAGGGCGTCAGGCACGCGTTGCTCGTCTTTCGTGGTGCCGGCGGGCGGGTTGGGGGTGAAGGTCGGCGACGGGGTGCCCGGCCTCCCAGGCCGCGGTGGCCGCCACCGCGGCGGCCACCAGCAGCAGTCGGGTGAGCGGGTGCGCGGGGCCGATCGTGAGGGCGGCCCGGGCGGCGCGGTGCTGCGCTGCCCGGGCCGCGTGTATGAGGTGAGGCATCCGCTCGTCTCGTCAGCGGCGGGGCCGCTGCTGCGACTGCTTGTTGGTCTCGCGGACCTTGTCGGACAGCTTCTTGCGCTCTTCCTCGGTCAGGCGGGTGATCATGCGGTCACCGCCTTCCGGACCGCGCGGACCGCGGTGGCCGGTGCGGGCGCCGCGCCGGGCGGGCAGGTGCTCGGGTCGCACGTCCAGCGGCCGCACAGTGGGCAGGCGTCGTCGGCCATCACCGGCCGGTGCAGGGTGAGCACCGGCTGCCGCTGGTGGCCGGGCGCCATCTCCTGGAGCGTGCGGCGCGCCCGCCGGCCGTCCGGGATCCGGGCGTCGGCCTCGCGCACCATCCGCGCCAGCAGATCCTCGAGCTGGTGGTGCGCGGCGGCGGGGCAGGCACCGGTGTGCCAGGTGCCGCACTGGTCGCACGCGTACTCGGGGTTGGCTGCGGCCACTGTCGTCCGGGCCGCGGTTCGTGTCATGATCGTCGTGGTCAAGGGATTCTCCTTCTGTGGTCCGTTGACCGGACAGCCCCGGAGCTCTGACCTTCCGGGGCTGTCGCTGTATTGGCCGGCCGGACGGCCGGCCACGGCCCGTCTCCCACCCCGATTCAGCGCTCTGGTGGGGCGGGAGACGGACCGTGGCGGAGCGTCAGGCAGCCGCGGCGTAGCCGGTTCGGGCGGGCCGGACCAGGTAGTCGGACGTCGTCCACACGGAGCCGACCGCGAAGGGCTGGCCGTCGGCGCGGAGGGTGTCGCGGACGATGACCGCCCACCGGGCGGCCCGGCGGAGGAGCTGCGCGGCCTCTACCGGATCGGTGATTAGGGCCAGGACCTCGAAGCGTCCGTCCGTGTTGGCGTAGATGGCGCCCGGGCGGCGGGGGCCGATCTCGTCCTGGACGCTGGGGCGGGATGCGATGCTGCGCATGTGGGTCGTCCTCTCTGAAAGGGTGACCTGCGACAGAACCCCCAGGGCGGCATCCCTGGGGGTTCGTCGCGTGAGTGCGTCCTGCGCACTCCACCGGCTACCGGGCCCGTCATGGGCACGGTCGACGATGGGCAGCGCGGGCTGCGGGGAGGCCCGGCAGAGGTGGCGGTGCCGGAGCGAGAGCAGTCACAGCCGCGCTCGCGTAAGGGGTGGGTCAGCGCGCGGGAGGCTTGGGGCGGAGCGTGTCCAGCGGGACCGGCGGGCTCTCCAGCGGAGCGTCGCCCGCGGGCAGCATCATGCGCCGCTTGTCGGCCCGCTCCACGTCAGCGGCCACCCGGCGCCACTGCTGGGTACGCGGGATGGTCGGCGCGGCCGCGGCCCGCAGCGCACTCTCGTGCTGTTCGTGTGCCAGCCGCACCGCGGCGTCGGTGTGACCCATGCGGATCTCCAGCTCACGGCCGACGGGGCAGCGGGTCCGTCCGGTCCGGCACACCCCGCACTTGCCGCGGTGCTGGTTGACGGCGTCCCGGGCTTGAGTCTGCGCGGCCAGCAGTCGTGTGCTCGGGCCAGGCACAGAGGCCACACGGTGCACCGGCGTCGGGACAGCTGCTCGGGGCTTGCTGTTCACCCTGCCGCTGCGACGTCCCATCGCAGTGGCATCTGCTTCAGCGGCCTTGTGGCCCCATTCGGTGATGTCCACGTCGATGGTGATGCGCTGCGCGCTGCCGGGGCAGCGGCGGCCACCGGCCGGCTTGTCGCCGAGGTACCGGCGCTCGCCGGTCTTCGGGGTGTCGGTGCCGTCGCGGTGCGGCCTGATCATTGACCGGGTGAGGCGGTGCCAGGTGTCGCAGTCGGGGCAGACCACGAGGCGGGGCTCGCCGTCGCGGAGGTTGAGGTGTTCGGGCCGCATGGTGCTGGCCTTGATGGGGGCCCGTCCGTTGTGACGCATCAGGTGTCTCCCTTGCTGCTGCGTTCTCCGCCGGCCAGGGGGCGGAGCGGGTCCTGCTCCTGGCCGACGGGCAGCGCAACGGCTGCGGGTGGCTCACCTGGCTGTGCTCCGGGGGACCTCGTGGTTCGTCACCTCGGCCGCGCATGTAAGCGGCGGTCAGCCAGACATATGAAGTTGATCGGGAGGGGACCGAGGGTCCGGCTCCCTCATCCGGCGCCGCCCAAGGGGCGGTTCCGGGTGGGGGAGCCGGGTCCGAAGACCCGGCGGGCAGTGCGAGGGAGTCAGGCAGCGATCGGGAGGGGCGCGGCGGCCGGCGGCGTGCTGCGCAGCCGCGCGGCGTGGGGGAGGAGCACGTCGACCAGGCGCTCGCGGACGCGGGCGGTGAGGGCCGGGTCATCGGCGAGGATGTCGCGGCCCGCGTCGAGGCGGGCCTGGATCTCGGCTCCGTGGAGGCGCGACAGCTGGTGGCGCTGACTGGTCGGGGCGGCCACGACGACGGCGGCGGCGTAGGCGCGCATCTCGCGTTGGCTGCCGGCGGGCTCGTACAGGTCCAGCGGCGTACCGAACGCCGCGTCCAGGCCGGTGAACTCGGGAAGCGGCACCTCGACCGCCTCCAGGAGCCCGAGCGTCTCGGCGTCGAAGTCCTCAGTGGCGGGGGTGTGGGTGGCGTTCATGGGTGGTGCTCCTTTCGAACGTGCTGTGCTCGGGAGGCGTCCCGATAGCGAGTTGGTAGAGCGAAGTGGCACCTCTTCGGCGCCCCGCCCTTACCTCGTTAGCGAGGTTCGGCACGTCCCTAGTAGACCCACCCTCGTTAGCGATGTCAAGTAGTGCGTTAACGAGGTATGCTCTTCGGGCGGCTCTCCCACGCATCGGGGCGCCCTTGCCGGTTCCTCGATAACCAGCGGCCGTAGGATCGCTAACGAGGTAGGGAGACGTATGGCGAGTGAAACGGGCCCGCAGCGGCCCAAGTACCAGCGGATTGCCGACGCCCTGAAGGCGGCGATCGAGTCCGGCGAGTACGGTCCCGGTGATCGGTTGCCTGGCGAGAGCGCACTCGCCGCCCAGTACGACGTTGCAGTGCTCACCGCCCGCCAGGCACTCAAGATCCTGCGGATCGAGGGCCTGGTGGAGACGAAGAAGGGCGCCGGCGCCCGCGTCATCGAGTTCCGCCCGATCCGGCGCCACGGCATCCAGCGACTCGCACGCGAGCAGTGGGGCACTGGTAAATCCATCTGGTCCGCCGACGAAGAGCGCCCCGTCACGATCGACGTCCGCGTCGACACCGTGGCAGCCCCGGCGCATATCGCACGGATGCTGGACGTGGACGAGGGCGAACTCGTTTGTGCTCGGTCCCGGCGGTTCGTGCTGGCCGACAGACCGGTCATGCTCGCGACCTCGTACCTGCCCCTTGAGCTGGTCGAAGGCACAGCGATCATGCACGTCGACACTGGCGAAGGCGGTACGTACGCCCGATTCGCTGAGATCGGTCACGCGCCCGCTCACTTCCGCGAGGAGATCCGTTGCCGGCTCCCTGTCGCTGAAGAGGCCGCAGGACTGGCCATGCCTCTGGAGCGCCCTGTCATCAAGCTGTGCCGCACAGCCTTCGACGCTGCGCTTCGGGCTGTCGAAGTGAACGAGATGACCATGGACAGCGCGGCGTACGTGTTGGAGTACGCGTTCAATGCCTGAGCGTTCCAACTCACCCATCTCGAGCCCCCTCATGGCTGGTCGTCGTGCGGGGGCCATCACACTCGCGCGAGCCGAAAAGCAACATCACAAGGACTTGTCGAAGCTCGTGCGCACCCGCATTCACGGGTTTTCAACATCCACGTACACATGGGATTTGCGGGCCTGGCTCTAGGCTCACGGCCATGACGATCACGGAGGGTCACAGGGTGGGGAAGCACCGAGCGGGCTGGCGGCCGGACAAGCTGCGCGAGCAGCGCGAGACTCACGGGCTGACCCTCGAGAAGGCCGGCGAGCGCCTTCGTCAGGTGGCTGAGCAGGCCAAACTCAAGGGCATCCCCGCCGCGAATCCACAGACTCTCTGGCAGCACGAACAGGGCGAGGTCTACCCGGGCCCCCACTACCGGCGCGCCTACTGCCTCCTCTACCGCACCACCGAGCCCGATCTCGGCTTCCGCAATCCGTTGCCCGGGGAGGAGACATCCTTCAAGCTCACGCCGATGGACGACCGCCTCAACAGCGCACACGTCCTCGCCGTCGAGCGGGCGATCCACCGCATCGCACCCGGCAGCGACGATGCGGACCACTTCGCGCTCCAGCAGCGCATCATCGACGCCTGGAAGCGGCGGCACACCGGTGGCGACCCGCACCGCCCCGTTCTGATCCTGGTCGGTGGATTCGCCGGCAGTGGCAAGACGGAGTTGGCGAGGTTCTTCGTCCAGCTCACCGGGTGGCCGCTGCTTGACAAGGACCCGCTCACCCGCCCGTTGGTGGAGCGGCTCCTGATCGCGTTGGGCGGTGACCCGAACGACCGGCACACCGAGCTCTACCGGGAGCGTGTCCGGTCGGTGGAGTACGACTGCCTCATGCAGTCAGCCATGGCCAACATCAAGTGCGGGATCAGCACGGTGCTGAGTGCGCCGTTCATCGCGGAGATGACCGACCCGGCGTGGATGCAGCGCCTGTCCAACCGGGCCGCGTCCATGGGTGTCGACGTGTTTCCGGTGTGGGTGCAGTGCGATGAGGAGTCGATGCGCGAGTACATCACCTTCCGCTCGGCGGCCCGGGACGCCTGGAAGCTCGCCCGCTGGGACGAGTACATGGCCACGATCGATCTGGACCTGCGCCCGGCGGTGCCGCACCTGGTCGTCGACAACCGGTTGGGCACCGCGGTGACGCTCGCGGACCAGGCCCGACAGGCGATGGGGGCGATGTACGCATGAACCAGAAACGGGGCGTGATCCTGTACGGCCCCCCGGCGGCGGGGAAGGACACCGTCACCATGGCGCTCACCGAACTGAGTCTGCGGTACGCGCAGTTCGCGCGGCTCAAGGTCGGAACGGGCAAGTCCGCCGGCTACCGGATGGGCACGGCGGAGCAGCTGCGTGAGCTGGAGGCCGCGGGTGCCGTGGTCTACGCGAACAGCCGGTACGGCAACACCTACGTCATCGATGCGCCCGGCCTGGACGCTGCATTCGCGGCCGGGGTGCCGGTGGTGCACCTCGGACAGGTCGACGGCATCCGGGCCTTGGTCGACGGCTACGCGGCTGACTGGACGGTGGTGCTGCTGTGGTGTCCGCGTGAGGTGACCGCGCAGCGGTCCGATGGCCGGGGCGACAGCGACACCATGGCGCGCCTGGTGGCGTGGGAGGCGACCCGCGAGGACTTGGCCGCGCACCCGGACACGGTCTGGGACCTCACGGTGGACACCACAGTGGCGTCACCGCAGGACGCGGCGCGGCTCATCGACCAGTTGCTGACGCAGCGGGCGGGAGCGGCGACGGCATGAGCGCGGGCTACGGCTGGGCGAGCCGGTTGAGGGCGTCGGTGAGCGTCAGCTCGCTGTCGTCCTTGGCGTCGTGCCATCGTGCCAGCGTGGACGCGGCCGCGCGCAGCATCTCCGGTGGGAGGCCGGCGGCCGCGAGCGCGTCGGCGGCTTCTTCCAGCTCCGGGCCCCAGCGCCAGGCGCGGGCCGCCGTCTTGGCGACGTACTGCGGCTCGGACAGGTACGAGTCGGTGCGCCGGGAGGCGACCTCGATGAGCTCCTGGTCGACGCCGTGCTCGCGTGCCATGCCGACCGCGAGCGCCACCAACACGCGCGAGGTCTTCTGGAAGCTGGCGTATGCCAGCTTCAGCGCGGACGCCTTCCCCACCTCCGTGCCCAGCGTCGCCGTCTGCACGGCGGTACCCGCGAAGAGCGCCTCGATCCGGGCGGTCGTGGCGGCCGGGCCGGACAGGTACAGCGTCGGCGTCTTGCCACGTACGGGCGGGGAGCCGACGACACCGCCGTCCACGACGGCCGCCGCAGACCCGAGCAGTTCGGCAATCCGCATCGTCCGCTCGGGGTTGATGGCGTTCGCCTCTACGTACACCCCAGTAAAGCCGTGCTCGGCGACGTCACGGGCGAGGTCCTCGGCGGCGGCCGGCGGGCAGAGGCTGATGACGATGTCGCTGCGGTCCAGCAGCTCGGACAGCGCGGCCACCGGCGTCAGGCCGAACTGCTGGGCTCGCGCCGCGGACGCGGGGCTGCGCCCGGCCTCGCACCACAGGATCGCAGCCGCGTTCGTCGCGGCGCAGGCGGCTACGGCGGCGCCCATGCTGCCGGGGTGGAGGATGCCAACGACAGGTTGGTGGGTCACTGGGCTACTCCGCAGAGTGGGTGAGCAGGTACTCGACGGCTTGGGTGACATCGTCGACCGTGTGGTGTGGGGTGGTAAGGCCGTCAGGCCAGGGTCGATCGCGTACCCAGATCACACGCAGGCCTGCCTTGTGGCCGCCGACAACGTCGGTTTCGGGGTTGTCTCCGCACATCCAGTCACTGGGAGTCAGCTGAGTACCGCAGCGGGCTGCGGCGAGCTCGAACAGTCGAGGATCGGGTTTCCGAACGTCAATGTCACCCGAGGCGGCGATGCCGTCGATCAGGTCAGCAAGACCGGTCGCGCGCACCTTGGCGCGCTGAATGTCGCTGGCTCCGTTAGTTGCGACGCCTATACGCCAACCGGTCTCCTTGAGGCGACTCAGTGCTTCAAGAACAGCTGGGCGACACGTGACGGCACTCGCCATGCGATCAATGTAGACCCGCCACAGGTGGTCAGGGTCCTCGTCGAGGTTGAAGGCCTTACGGAGGCGGACGAAGTCGTGACGTTCAGCCCGGTCGGCGAGTTCGCTCAGCAGCCACTGCTCAATCTCCGGCCCATAGCCGTGGTCGTGGCTGAGGACGGCTATGGCGTCCGCGAAGGCAGCTGTGCGGTCGACCAGGGTGCCATCCAGGTCGAAGAGGGCGAGGCGCATGCGATTGACCTTAACCTCGGTCTTCTCTTCGTCGGTCTGCGCCTGCGTCAGGCTCGCTTAGAACGGCGCACGGCTCCAAGTTCTCGCGTGACACGCCGCCAACTCCACCTGAAGAAGTGCAGAGTTATGTATAGTTCTGGATTGCGTAAGGAGAGGGGGATCAGTGTCTGAGCTACTCAACGCAGTCGATGCTCTGCTCGCGCGGCCGGACGCCATGCCGCCGCCGGACGTCCGGGCTCGGCTGAGGAAAGCCGACGGGTTGACGCAGGAAGAAGTCGCCGAAGTCTTTGGTGTCACCCGCGTGGCCTTCCATCGCTGGGAGACTGGCTTGGCGAAACCTCGCCGACGTCACCTCGAGGCTTACGTTCGCCTGCTGAACGGCTGGGCGGCAAAGCATCCAGAGGCGGCACAGGCTCCGGAACCAGAACGACAGGCTGGATAAGGAGACTGATGCCAACCGGTCCGTAAACGCCGAAGCGGCCCCGTCGCCACAACGGGACCGCTTCCTAGCGATCGACTCGACGAACTTCCAGGAACCCGAGTCGTGAGCAGCGAGGTGACCTCGTCTGCCGGGTGATGCCCGTGGACCCTAGAGTCCGCGTGGTCACCTATACCCAGGATATGCGCGGCTTCGCGCGCATCGCCACTATCCCGGGTCGACAGTACGTCACACTCGCTGATCATGACTCCCCTACATGGGGAGATGACCCCTTGCACAGCCAGCAGCACCCGTCCGTCAGCAGCGGCGTCCGCGTAGACGAGTCCGCACGGCTGACAGCCGCAAAAGCACCGGTCAGCGGTGTATCCGTACCCCGGCACATGGGGGCCGGCACTGACCTGGTCCACACCCTCGACTACGTAGTCATGTTGCAGGTGATGTTCAACATCGCCTCCAGTGCCGAGTCCACACCGGTCACCGTGTGGCAGCAGCTCCAGGAACGCGGCATCCGGTCCGCCAAGAACGCGCGGGAGTTGGTCGGCAAGAACGCCGTCTACGAGTCGTTCGCCCGACTGCTGGAGGCCGGGTACGTCCGCCGCCGCCAGCTGCCGCATCCGACCAAGCCGGGCCGCAAGGGTCCGGTCGTCTACGACGTCTACGACAACCCGGCCTGGAACCCGGACTGGTCACCGGCATCCGCTGAGCCTGAAGATCACTCCTCCGTAAAACCGCAGGTCGCAACGCTTCCCGGAACGCCGGAACCGTTGTTCGGGGAAGCTGACAAAACCGCAGGTCAGAACGCTTCCCGGAACGCCGGAAGCGGTAACGACGGTTCCGGCGTTCCGGGAAGCGTCAAGCGTCACGTTCCCGCAGGTCAGAACGCTTCCCTGGTTCCGGGAAGCGGAATCGCGTCCCCCCCACACCCCCCGGAGGAGGAGGATTCCTCCTCCCCTACCCCTCCCACGCGCACCTCGCGGTCGCTCCCGTCACAGAGGGAGGGGGCGGAGTTCTCCCCGGAGGAGCTCTCGGCGGCCCGGGAGTTTCTGCAGCAGATGAAGCGCTGGCAGGCGGGCGCGGCCACGGCTCGCCGGGTGGCTCCGAAGCTGCTGGCCACGATGCGCGAGCAGGGCTGGCCGTCCCTGGCCGGCATGACTGCTCAGGACCGTGCGCTGCTGGAGGCCGATCTCCTGCGGAACACGGGCGGCGCTAAGTCCTGGGTCAAGTGCCTGCCCGGGTGGGTGCAGGACCTGCGCCGCTACGCGCTGGTGCGCCCGCAGCCCGCTCCTGCGCCGACCAGCAGCCCGCGGCCGACGGCGACGCGTGCCGTCAT
>NZ_JBFAKH010000106.1:0-20514 GCF_040655635.1 Streptomyces sp. NPDC050388 | reverse complement strand
GGATGCTCGGCCAACGGGCACGTCCGGTTCGGCGGGCGGGGACGGGAAGACCGACACCCGGAACGGTGCACGGCGTCCCGTCCCCGACCCAACTCCTGAAGAAGGGAGTGCGCTCGGCCGGCGTGTAGCGGCAGTACTGACACTGTTGGCGAATTCCACGGTGAGGCCTGGTCTGCGTTGACCGGCGAGGGGTGGGAGGCTGGTTTTGGCTGGTCGTGGGGGGTCGACATGAGGTGATCATGATGTCGTTGAAGCCCCGGATGTCTGGTGAGGTGCCGGCCCGGACGGCCGAAGTGGCTCGGCAGGCCTTCCCCGAGGGGTGTTTGGGGATGCGGGTCCGCGACGCCTTGGGGCCGGTGTTCCGCGATGAGGATTTCGCGGATCTCTTCCCGCGCCGGGGACGGCCCGCGTGGCCTCCCGGCCAGCTCGCGATGGTCTCGGTCCTGCAGTTCATCGAGGGGCTGTCGGACCGCCAGGCGGCCACCGCGGTGCGGGACCGGATCGCCTGGAAATACGCCCTGGGTCTGGAGCTGACCGATCCGGGCTTCGACTTCTCGGTGCTCAGCGAGTTCCGCACCCGGCTGATCGAGGGATCTGCCGAGCGCCGGGTGTTCACGCGGGTCCTGGACGCCTGCCGCGAGGCCGGTCTGCTCGGCCGGGGAGGGCCGGCCCGCACAGACTCCACGCACGTGCTCGCCGCGGTGCGCACCGTGAACCGGCTGGAACTGATCGGCGAGACCGTGCGCGCGGCACTCAACGCGCTGGCCGCGGCGGCTCCGGACTGGCTCGCGGGCTGGATGCCCGGGGAATGGCCTGACCGGTACGGCCACCGGGTGGAGAACTACCGGCTGCCGCAGCAGGAGGCAGAACGCGCCGCCTATGTGCGTACGGTCGGGGCGGACGGGGCCATGGTGCTGGCAGCCGTCGACGCGGACCGCGCCCCTGGCTGGCTCGCCCAGATGGAGGCCGTGCAAGTCCTGCGCGCGGTGTGGCAGCAGCAGTTCGACACCTCCAGTGCAGGCCTGCGCTGGCGCGACGTCAAGGAGCTTCCGCCGTCGAAGGAACGGATCACCTCTCCGTACGACGTCGAGTCCCGCTACGCGGTCAAGCGGTCGACGCCCTGGACCGGCTACAAGGGCCACCTGACCGAATACTGCGGCCCGGACCGGCCCCATGTGATCATCGATGTGGAGACCACCGACGCCGCCCGCAGCGACCAGGGAATGGTCGAGTGCGTCCACGACCGGCTCGACGGACAGGACCTTCTGCCCGAGGAGCATCTGGTCGACACCGGGTACATGGCCGCCGAAGCCCTGCTGTCCGCGGCGCGCGACCATGGGGTGCAGTTGACCGGCCCGATGCCTCCCGACAACAGCTGGCAGGCCAAGAACAAAGAAGGGTTCGACGTTTCCGCCTTCGCCATCGACTGGCAGGCCCGCACCGCGACCTGCCCGCAAGGAGCCGTAGCCACCCAATGGCGCGCGCAGTACGACAACCGCGGGCACGAGGTGATACGTATCCGGTTCCCCGACAAGGCCTGTGCGGCATGCCCGGTCCACGGCAAGTGCACCCGCCGCACCGGTGAGCCCCGTGACCTGAACGTGCGTCACCAAGCCGAGCACGAAGCACTGCAACAGGCCCGCCGCGACCAGACCACGCAGAAGTGGAAAGAGCGGTTCAGCCGCCGGGCCGGGGTCGAAGGCACCATCTCGCAGGCCGTCCGTGGACCCGATATCAGACACGCACGCTACCGCGGCCTGGCCAAAGTCGGCCTCCAACAGCTCTTTACAGCAGCGGCGATCAACTTCATCCGGCTCGACGCCTGGCTCAGCGGCATCCCCCTGGCCACCACCCGAACCTCCCCCCTCCTCCTACTCACCACAGCCTGACCAATTCGCCAACAGTGTCAGTACTCCGGCACCGCGGGGCGCACCGAGAACTGCCAGATCGGCGTGTTCCTCGCCTACGCCACCGGCCGCGGACGCACGCTGATCGACCGCAGGCTGTATCTGCCCACGTCCTGGACGGACGACCGGGAACGGTGCCGCCGGGCCGGCGTCGATGACGAGGTGGGTTTCGCCACCAAGGTGGCCATGGCCAAGGCGATGGTCCGCCGGGCCATCGCCGAGAAGATCCCGTTCGGCTGGGTGACCGCGGACGCCGCCTACGGCTACAGCAAGGGCTGGCGGTTCGAGCTGGAGCAGGCCGATGTCTTTCACGTCATGGCCACCACCCGGCACGACACCGTCGTCACCCGCTGGTCCATCGACCACCCCGTCCACGACCTCTTCCCCGGTCTGCCGCGGCAGAAGTGGAAGCGCCGTTCCTGCGGGGACGGCGCCCACGGCCGGCGGATCTACGACTGGGCCCGCGTCGAGGTGCGGCCCTGGCACCGGCCCGACCGCCGGCACTGGGTGCTGGCCCGCCGCAGCGTGAGCAGGCCCGAGGAGATCTCCTACTACATTGCCTACTGCCCGGCCGGCACCACCCTGGATGAGCTGATCCGCGTCGCGGGCAGCCGGTGGGCGATCGAGGAGTGCTTCCAGAGCGCCAAGCAGGAGTGCGGCCTGGATGACTACCAGGTCCGCCGCTACCCGGGCTGGCACCGCCACATGACGTTGGCCATGGCCGCCCACGCCTGCCTGACCGTCCTGCGGGCCCGAGAACTCGACACGGAGAAAGCAGAAACGGATCCTCCCCGCTCATCCACCTCAGCCTCGCCGAGATCAGACGGCTGATCACCCGCCTCACCGACCGCCGGCCCACCCCGGTCGAGCACATCCTGCACTGGTCGCACTGGCGTCGCAGACGACAACACCAGGCCCGCGTCAGTCACTACAAGCGGCGCGGGCACAGTCCCTGAAACTGGTCAGCAATCAGCCCAAGCACCGTTGCAGTACTAGCCGGGGCTGCCAGCCGGGTAGCCCGGGGCGCCGTACTCCTCCGCGGGCCTGCCGGGCCGCCTCCGGCGAAGTACGACCCACAGCGCGGCGAAGGTCAGGACGCCGAACGCTCCCCGCGCGATCGCCATTTCAAAGAAGTTCTCGGTGACCCAATAACCGGCCAGCAGCAGGAATGCCGGTATGACGCCGGTTACCCAGCCTTCGATTGCGGCCACCCAGCCGACATAAGACGTCAAGGTCTCCATTTTCAGTTCCAGGAGCAGGAAGAAAAGGAACCAGAGGAACGCCCAGTAGAGCCATATCACTCCGAACGGCTGATCGTCGAACAGTCGGAAATTGACGAAGGAATACCCCAAAGCCACAATGGCCACGAATAGTGAGTAATAGCCCACCCTGTGGTGTCGAGCCCCATGAGTAGTCCGATTCCTGCATACAGGTATGTGAAACCGAAGAGGAAGATGCCCGATGCGAGCGCGATTTGGTGGGGGTCCCGATTCGCGGCGATGATGAGATATGTGGGCGTGAGGACCTGAAGCCCGCCCACGAACAGATTGAATACGGCGGCCGCCCGACTGTCGACCTTTCCCAGCAGCATCAATCCGTTCAGGAAGAGCACCGCGCCTACAAAGGGAAGTCCGACGTTGGCCAAGGGAGACCTCCCGAGATTTCGCTCCGCGAGTGATGGGCCCGCCGGGCGGTCATGCGACCGAGATGCTGTTGTACGTACCCCGTGCCTCTGGTGAGGCGGCAGAGACCGTCCCGCGCCCCTTCTCCGAGGGGGTGTTGGACTGATTCCGCCGGTCCACGACTTCCCCTCAGGGCCGGGGGGAGCCGGGCGAGGGCCGGATGGGCCGACCTCGGCGCAGCCTGCTCGGGAGGCACCCGCGTGACCACCGTGGGATTTCCCCAAGACTTTTCCTCCTGCTTGCGCAGGCCCGCTACGGCAGGCGAGGTGAACGCGGTCGCGGGATGAGTGCACACGCCGAGCAGTGTTCGAGCACTGCGGGCAGGCGTGCGCGATCGGCGCTGTGCCGATCGGCAGCTTGACGTCGAACGATCCGCAGCGGTTGCAGGAATACTCATACGTCGCCATGATTCGTCTCCGCCCCGCCGCGCTTCCGGCCTTAAGTCATGGCGCGGTTCTGGTCGAGCCAATGAACACCGGAGCAGCATCGCCTCTTATTCAAGGCAACGCCTGTGACGACGGCGTGCCAAGGCGGGTTGGAGATGCCCTTGGGGCCGCCCTGCGCCGCCGTGCCGAATGGGCGGGTATGACGCGGCGGGCCCCACCGGGTGGAAAGGACGTGACCCCCGCGCCGCAGGCTGCTCGGTCGGGGCTTTGCGGGCGCGATGATCAGTGTGTTTGGGCCCGTTTATTGTGCGGCGGCCCGGTCACTCGGCACTGGACAGCAAGGTCGGCCGGAGCGAATGAGCGGTTACCGGACCACGCCTGTGCGCCGGCCTTCTTAGGAGTACGGCCATGGCAAAGATTCTCACGGTGCTCTATCCAGATCCCGTTGACGGCTACCCGCCCAGGTACGCCCGAGATGAGATCCCCGTCATCAGCGGCTATCCCGGAGGGCAGACGGCGCCCACCCCCCGGAGCATCGACTTCAAGCCGGGTGAGCTGGTCGGCTGCGTCTCCGGCGAACTCGGTCTGCGTCCGTTCCTGGAGGGACGGGGCCACACATTGGTCGTCACCTCCGACAAGGAGGGGCCCGACTCCGTGCTGGAACGGGAACTTTCCGACGCCGAGGTGGTGATCTCGCAGCCGTTCTGGCCCGCCTATCTCACCCCTGACCGGATCCGGCGCGCACCGCACTTGAAGCTGTCGATCACAGCCGGGATAGGTTCTGACCACGTGGACCTGCCGAGCGCCATCGAGCACGACGTCACCGTGGCGGAGGTCACCTACAGCAACAGCATCAGCGTGTCGGAGCACGCGGTCATGCAGATCCTCGCTCTCGTTCACAACTATCTGCCCGCCCACGAGTGGGTCACCGCCCGCCGAGGGTGGAACGTAGCCGACAGCGTCTCGCGGAGCTACGACCTGGAGGGCATGGACGTCGGCGTTTTCGGTGCCGGGCGGATCGGCATGGCAGTGCTCCGCCGGCTGAAGCCGTTCGATGTGAAGCTGCACTACAACGACGTGCACAGGGTGCCACCAAACCTCGAGCAGGAACTGGGGCTGATCTGGCATGCGGATGCCCGCTCCCTGGCGGCTGCCGTCGACGTGCTCTCCATCCACGCGCCGCTGCACGCGCAGACGGTGAACCTCTTCGACGACGAGATGCTCGCGACCATGAAGCGAGGGTCGTACATCGTCAACACAGCCCGCGCGCTGATCGTCGACCGGGACGCCGTGGTACGTGCTCTGGAACGAGGCCATCTGGCAGGTTACGCCGGGGACGTCTGGTACCCCGAGCCGCCGGAAGAGGACCACCCGTGGCGCGGCATGCCGCACGAGGGCATGACACCGCACGTGTCCGGTTCGACGCTCTCCGCGCAGGCCAGGTACGCGGCAGGCGTCCGGGAAATCCTGGAGTGCTGGTTCGACAATCGCCCGATCCGTCAGGAGTACCTCATCGTGGAGGGCGGCAGGCTTGCCGGGACCGGGGCCCGCTCGTACACCGTCTGACGCACACGGTAGGAGTTGGCGAGGCTGTCACCGCCCGTGCACGGGCGGCCCGGGATGGAACGCTCCGCTCTCCGTCTTCTCCGTGTCAGAGGACGTTCGGATTGAAGAAGTGGTAGTTCATGGTTTGTGCCAGGTTATGACTGTTTCTCCGGTGTCTCGTTTCGCGAGGTTGGAGATCATCGCGAGGCGGATCATGCTCTCGGAGGGCGTTGTCAGGTTGCCTGGGAGCCTGTCGATAGGATGATCTTGGGGTTGGCTTGGCGGGGCCGGGGAGGGGCAGCGTGGAGGGCACAGCGCCGTCGTACAGAGGGTTCCGGTTCCCGGCGGAGATCATCGCGCACGCAGTGTGGCTGTACCACCGCTTCCCGCTCAGCTACCGCGAGGTCGAGGAGCTGCTGCTCGCCCGCGGGATCACTGTCTCCCACGAGACGATCCGCCAGTGGTGCGACCGGTTCGGGCCCCAGTATGCGGCCGGCCTGCGCCGCCGCCGACCCCAGGGCGGCGACACGTGGCACCTGGACGAGGTGTTCGTGAAGATCAACGGTGTGCGGCACTACCTGTGGCGGGCCGTCGACCAGGACGGCACCGTGCTGGACATCCTCGTGCAGTCGAAGCGGGACGCGAAGGCCGCGAAGCGTTTCCTGGCCAAGCTGATGAAGAAGCAGCGCCGGGTGCCCAGAGTGCTGGTCACCGACAAGCTCCGCTCCTACGGCGTGGCCCACCGGAAGTTGATGCCCTCGGTCGAGCACCGTTCGCACAAGGGATTGAACAACCGGGCCGAGAACTCCCACCAGCCCACCCGCCGGCGCGAACGCGCGATGAAGTACTTCCGCTCACCGGGCGCCGCCCAGAAGTTCCTCGCCGTCTTCAGCCAGATCTCGCCTCACTTCCGGCCCCGCCGCCATCTGATGGCCGCGTCCGAGTACCGCGCCGGGATGCACCACCGCTTCGCCACCTGGAATGAGATCACCGACACCAGCGCCATGACCACGGCAGCCTGACCCACAGCCCGGCAACCCGGCAACCCGGCCCACCACACCCTCAACAAGCCACCTCATCAACAACCTGACAACGCCCCCGCACCGGACGGCCACCCGGCGATCACCGCTGCCCGCACCCCGAAGAAACACCCGGAACCCGCCCGACACCCATGGTCAGAATTCACGTGGTGGATCGAGGCTCATTACTTGCGCGGTACGCCGCATAGGGCGAGGAGGTCGTCCATCATGTGCTCGAACAGGGGATGATGGTCGCCGAACGAGGAGGCCATGTGCCCGTAGACTGCCATGCAGAGTAGTCCGTAGATCTGTCGCCAGCACGTGATCATCACCATGGCGACACCGGGCGGATATTCGTGCTGCATCAATCGTCCGTAGGCTGTTACCTGCGACCACAGACGCGGTTCCACGTCTTCCTCTGAGGGGTACGACAGGATGCCGCGACGCCACAGCTGCGTGAAGGTCTGACCGAACAGGCCGCCCAGTTCCCGGATGAGTACCTGGTCGACAGGCTGGCCGGAGGCGACCAGCCGCGCGTAGCCAGCCCCCATGAGGAGATCGAACTCACCGGGGTTCGTCACCGACCAGTCCAAGACGGCGCGGGTGGCCGCGTAGAGCTGACCACCGAAGTCTTCTGCGTCCATCGCGCCAGCAGCCTCAGCGACGACGGACACGAAGTCACTTGTGACCGCTTCGTAGAGGGCAAGCGTGAGGCCGGCCTTTCCCTCGAAGTAGCGATACAGCGCCGGTGGGGTCACTCCGACCTCCCGCGCCACCGCCGAGAGGCTGAGGGCCTCAACGCCCTGCGTGGCGATGAGCTGGCGCGCCGCCGCGAGCGCGTCCTGCTCCAACTCAGCTCGCAGGCGCTCGCGACGTGACGCGGGCCGACCGGCATCCCCTGTAGCGGAGGATCGCATTCGCACCTCTCAGTGGCTTGGATTGAGACAAGGCGGCAGCATTGTCGCGAAGTTGACGGAGCACCGAGTTGCGGTGACGTCATGTTACGTGGTTAATACTCTTCACTCCGTTGATGGATGTCACGCCTCACCCTGGCGCTGTGAAGGGATAGCGCATGACCATGCAACACAGGCGGGTCTGGGGGCTCAGTGTCCTTCTGGCGCTGGCGCTACTGGCGGGAGGCGGCTTCGCCTTCTGGAAGATCCAGGAGTCCGCTACCCGTCTCACGATCAAGATCGAGGGTCTACCGAGCAAGGCCCGGCCAACCCTCACCGTCACTGGGGCCAGTGGGTTCAAGCAGTCGGTCACGGCCTCCACCACCCTGAGCGTGCCCCCGGGAACCGTCCGTGTGGCACCGGCGCCGGTAAAGTCCGCCCATGCGACCTACTACACCCCGGACGATGTCTTCACTACTGAGGTGGGCAGCGGCCGGTCCGAGCGCCTGACGGTCGACTACCGAATCGCGATTGCCGACAAAGCCCGCATCCTCGACCACAGCGACCCCGGCCTGACCGAGGCGACCACGGGCAAGGACAAGGAACTACTGTTCCGAGCCGATGCTGAGAGCGCACAGAACCTGAAGGTCGGCGACATCCTGCTGGCCGCAGAAGGACCGAAGACCCCACAGGGCCTGCTCCGCAGGGTCGTCAGCCGCGAACGCCGCGGAGACCTCCTGGCAGTCGGAACATCCCCGGCGCAGCTCAGCGAAGCCATGCCGAAGGCGGTCCTGCGGTTCGAGCGCACGCCGTCTGGGACATTCGGCGCGGAGCCCGCCATGCAGCCGGCCGCGTACCGGGCCGACGATCCAAGCGAAGACGGCGAGATGGCCATCAGGATGGACACCTGGCAAGGCAAAGGGAAACTCAAAGGCGTCAAGTGCGGCACCGGAATTCCGCTGCTGAAGCTGGAAACGACGCGACCCCAGGTCGACCTTGCGGGAACGGACCTCGGGTTTAACTTGCCCGATGTAGCCTGGGCACAGGTCCAAGCAAGATTTCAATACTCGGCGAAGTGGACCTTCGGCACTCCTCACGGCGCACACTGCAGCTGGGAATACGATGCGCCCACGAAGCTGCGCCTGCCGCCTTGGACCGCACGACTTCTCCGGGTTGGGCCGTTCAGTATGCGGCCCGAGGTGGAGTTTATTGCAGGCATCGAAGCCAGGGCATCGACAGGGATGAAGGTCGAGTCCGAGGGCCGGGAAGACTTCACGGTCAAGTTTCGGCTGAGCCTGCTGCCCTACGCCTCGGCGAGTGTCGACGGCTGGCCCGGCAAGTACGAGACCCGCCTCTCCGGAGCGACCGAAGGAAAGCTCAAGGGGAAGTTCGGCCTTCGCCTCAGCATGAAGGCGAGCGATCCCGTGGAGTTCTTCACCGCCGGATTCTCCATTGAAGCTGCGCTAGCAGCCGAGGGCAGCATCGAGCCAGCCAAACCGGAGGCCAAGGTAGAAGCATTCTGGGAAGGCGGCATCGGGATGAAGGTGGAGCCGCCCGGGCAGTTCAAGGAAAGACAGATCGGCGCGTCCTTTCCGGGGCCAAAATGGACGCTGTGGAAGTCGAAAGACCTTATGCCGCCCCTTGCTTATGCCACAGACCGTGCCATCAAGGTGAAATCAGGCGCAGCAAGCCCCGACACAGTCGCCTCGCTGCCCGCAGGCGCAGCCGCTCGCCAACTGACCTGGTCGCCCAACGGCAAGCAACTCGCGTGGACCACTGAAGCAACAACACTGGGCCAGAGCGATGGCCGCGTGTACTTGGCCGACCTCACCACGGGAAAGATTGGCAGCTGGGAGTGTGGGGGCTGCCAGATCTCCTTCATCGGGAACAAACTACTTTCCAGGTGGAACAGCCTCGGCGGAGAGGAGGCAGGCTTCGCCTGGTATCAAATCGGGAAAGCAGAAGCCAGCGCCGTACAACTGGACAACCCGGAGATCCTTCACCAGGGACAGACCGACGAAGAAGCTCTAGAGGTGGCCAGGAACTACTGTGGGACCGGGGGCTGTTCCACGATGGACCTTTACGGAGGAGCGGCAAACACAGGGGACTCGCTCATCGGGATTCGATGGACCGATTGCCGCACCAAGGTCTTCCGCGTCAACTCGCAACTGCAGGCTTCCGCTATGACCGTAGCCAACCTCGGCTACGACAGTATGGTCGAGCCCGGAGCCGACGGGCAGTGGTTGATGTCAACTTGGAACCATGGCGGCTGCGACGGCTTCGGAAAGCAAGGCCAGACGGAGTTGGTGGAAGTCACCAAGAAGGGGCAGCTAAGCACGGCTCCGGTTCCCCCTGGCTACCAGTCCTGGACGGCGTGCTACCTCTGGTACGACGAGAAGAAGACACCGCATGCCGTTCTCGCCCCTGCAATCGACGACGGTGACATTTGGGCAGATGAGGAACCATGTGTTCAGCAGCCGCCCAGGAAGTTCCGGACCCTGAAGAAGCACGGGAATCTGTGGGAAGAGTCCAGTGACTCAGTGCTGCTGCGGAGAACGCAAGGGGATTGGAGCGCCGAGCTCCACGTTGGCGGGCGATTGACGGCCGAGAACCCAAAACAGGACCAGCGACTTGACATCTCCGAGCGCGTCAAGACGTTCGCTTGGAGTGCGGGAGCGAAGTAGAGGGCCGCGTCCAGGCTAGATGGGACGGCGCCGCCGCCCGGTCGCGCCGATGGCACACAAATACGCAGCCCCGCGAGGTTGCGGCAAGGGGGACCATGCGTCAGGCAGTGCTCTTCGTCCACGGCACCGGTGTGCGCGAGAAGTCGTACAACAAGACCCTCGCAACCGTCCATGCGGAGCTCGAACGACTCCATCCTGGTGTACAAATGCGCGGCTGCTTTTGGGGGCGGGAGCACGGTGCCTCCCTGGCGCTCGACGGCGCGTCCATCCCCCGGTACGCACAGTCGCAGGGCGGCGTCCCGGAGGACGAGGACAGCGAGGTAGCGGTCTGGGGAGTGCTGTACAACGACCCTTGGTACGAGCTGCGGTTGCTCGGACTTCGCCCGCCAGCCACCTCTGGCATGTCCCGCACGGAGTCGCCAGCCCAGCGGTTCCTGTCCCAGGTAACCCACTACACGCCGTCCGCCGACACGGTCGCGGTCTTCTCCATGCACGGACTCGCCGATGACCTGTCCGAGGCTCTGTACGCGGTTCTCCCGGCCCCAGAGGTGGCGGATGCCGCAGTGAGCGTGGACGAGGGCGGCTACGAGCACCGTCATGCCGTCGCGCGGGCGCTGGTTGCGGCCACTCTTGCTTCGGCCGATGCGCGGGGTGCCGACGCGGTGTCCGGTGGCGTCCGGGACGCCCTGCTCGCAGCGGTCAGCGCCGACCTGTACACCCAGGGCCGGTCCCTGAAGGGCAAGCTCGGGAAGCTGGCCGCCGCACCAGCCTTGCACGCATTCAGTTGGCGGTCTCGGCATCGGCGGGGAGCCTGGAGCGACGGCGTGCTCCCTGCGCTTGGGGACATCCTCCGCTACCAGGCTCGTGGCCGGCGCATGCGTGACTACATCCGTCGGACCATCGAAAACACCCCCGGCGACTCGCTCACTGTCATCGCACACAGTCTCGGCGGAGTCGCCTGCGTCGACCTCCTGACCGAGCAGAAGGTGGAGCGGGTGGACCGGCTGATCACGGTGGGTTCACAAGCGCCGTTCTTCTACGAGATCGGAGCCCTGGTTGCCCTGGAGCATCCCGAGAGGCTGCCTGAAGTTCCCCCCTGATCGTGGACAGCGGGTGGTTACGCTGCGGGGGCGAGGTCTTGCGTCGTCAGTGCCCTGGTTTCGAGTGGGGTGACGTACCCGTAGATGGGGTGCTTGCGTAGACGGGTGCGGTTGTACTCGACCTCGATGAAGCGGAAGACGTCAGCTCGGGCGGCCTCGTGGGACTCCCAGATGATGGTTCCGATCTCCGCTTTCAGCAGCCCGAAAAAGCTTTCGGCTGCGGCGTTATCGTAACAGGAGCCCGTTCTGCCCATGCTCTGCCGCATTTTCAACTTCCGTAGCTGGTCGCGGTATTCGCGCGAGGTGTATTCGGATCCGCGGTCCGAGTGTGCGATGCAGCCCTCCTTGAGCATCCCGCGGCCGGCGGCCATCTTCAGCGCGTGGCGAGGTACCACCAGCCGGCAAGGGTGGGCAGGTAGGTGATGTCCGAGACCAGCTTGGTGCCGGGCTCGACGGCGGTGAAGTCACGTTCGACCAGGTCAGGGGAGAAGACGGCCTTCTTGTCCGGCCGGGTCAGGCTGCGGCGCCCGCGGCGGGTGATGCCGCGGAGGTCGTGCTCGCGCATCAGCCGCTCGACCCTCTTGCGGTTGATCCGTCGTCCCGTGCGGCGCAGTGCGGCCGTGATTCTCGGGGAGCCGTAGGCGCGGCGGGACTGGGTGTGGAGCTTGCGGATCTCCGTGACCAGCTCGCTCTCCTGGTCCGCTCGTGCCGCGGCGGCCGGGCGTGCGGCACGCCAGGCGTAGTAGCCGGAGCGGGAAACTCCCAAGACCCTGCACATCAGGCTGACGCCGTGGCCGTCCGGGTTGTGCTCGGTGGCCTTCTCCGCATCGATGAACGCGTAGCGCACGGCTACTTCGTCGATTCCCTCGCGAAGAAGGCCGCGGCTTTTTTCAGGACCTCGATGGTCTGCTGCTGTTCCCGGTTCTCCCGCCGCAGACGTCGCAGCTCTTCCTTTTCATCACTGGTCAGGGCGCCTGCAGGCCCGTGCCCGCGGTCGGCCTGGTCCTGCTTGACCCAGTTGCGCAGTCCCTCTGCGCTGACGCCGATCTCCCGGGCGACCTCGGTGACCGTCTTGCCTGACGAGTGCACCAGCGCGACCGCGTCGCGTTTGAACTCGGCCGTGTACCGCTTGCTCGTGTTGCTCTTCTTACTCACTACCTGGAACTGCTTCCTCTGGGACCTTCCGTCCCAGTATCAGGCTGTCCAGCTCAGCGGGGGAACTTCAGCCCGAGCACTTCCTGGCGAGGTGGCTCAACGTCTACGACCAGCGGGACCTGCTGTCGTACCAGGGTGCCAAGGTGTTCCACGGCCGGGTGTACGACCAGAGGGTAGACAACCGGCAGCCATTCCCCTGGGCGCACACCTCGTATTGGTCGAATCCTCAGGTTGAGGTTCCCCCGAGATGCGGGAATGGGTGACAGAAGGTCAGATGGGTCTCATGAGAGGAGCCCAGACGATGCCTGCCCCGAGGAAGTACCCGCTGGAGTTGCGTGAGCGCGCGGTTCGGATGTACCGGTCCGCTGAGCCGAAGCCGGTGATCCGCCGCATGGCCGAGGAACTCGGCGTGCACCACGAGGCTCTGCGCAACTGGATCCGTCAGGCCGAGGCCGACGCCGGCGAGCGAGGCGACATCCTCACCACGGCCGAGCGTGAGGAGCTGGCCGCTCTACGGAAGGAGAATGCCCAGCTCAAGCGGGCGAACGAGGTCCTGCGGACGGCCTCCGCTTTTTTCGCGGCCCAGCTCGACCCGACCCGGCCCAGGTGACCGCGCTCGTCGATGCGCACCCGCACCTGGGGGTCGAGCCCGTACTCCGGGAACTTTCCATCCCCTCCTCCACCTATTACCGCTGGCGCCAGGCCGAGAAGGAGCCATGCGAGCGACGCCGCCAGGACGCCGAGCTCACCGGGAAGATCCGGCAGGTCCACGCCGACTCCGGCGGGATCTACGGCTCACCCCGCGTGCACGCCATCCTCCGGCGTGAAGGCGTCCACGTCGGCCGCAAACGCGTTGAACGGCTCATGCGTCAGGCCGGCCTGGCCGGGATCAGTCCCCGGCGGGGCAAGGGCTCCACCCGACGTGATCCGGACGCGGATCTGGCCCCTGACCTGGTGCAACGCGACTTCACCGCGAACGTGCCGAACCGGCTGTGGGTCACCGACCTGACCATGATCGCGACCGAGGAGGGCCCGCTGTGGCTGTCCGCGATCCGCGACGCGTTCTCCCGCCGGGTGGTGGCCTGGGAAACCTCCGCCCGCGCGGACGCCGACCTGGTCCTGACCACGCTGGAGTATGCCCTGGCCAGCCGCGAAGTCGCCCCCGGTGAGCTCATTCACCACGCCGACCACGGCTGTCAATACACGTCCGTGAAGCTCACAACACGCCTGCTCAGAGCAGGTATTGAGGCGTCCATGGGCTCGGTCGGCGACTCGTTCGACAACGCCCTGGCGGAGAACCTGTGGATGGTCATCAAGACCGAGTGCATCCGCGGCCGCGTCTTCGCCACCAGAGCCGAAGCGAACCTCACGCTCTTCGAGTACCTCGACGGCTTCTACAACCCCCGCCGCATCCAGAAACGGCTTGGCTACCTCAGCCCGATCGAGTACGAGGAGAAGCACTACGCCATCCAGGCAACGACCGAACAAGTGAACCTGAAGCCACGTCAAACCGCCCTGACCAGCTAGTCAGCCACCCCCGCGCAGCGGGGGAACCTCAGGTCTGGGAGGCCGTCGGGACATGGATGAGCTGAGGGCCGCCGACCCGGCCCGGGTGCGCGCCGTGGTGGTCGGCATCGAACACTTCCCCCAAGCGTCCATCTGGAACCTGGACGGTGCCTCGGACGACGCGTTGCGATTCGCCCGCTGGCTACGCGGCCAGCGGGTCCCGACGGAGAACATCGAACTGTTGCTCGCACCCCTGCCGGAGCGGCGCACTCAACTGTGGACCTCGGCGGAGGAAGCCGGTCTGCGCCCCCATGAGGTCAGCTCGCGCGACCAGATCATGAGGGTCTTCAGCCCGTTCGAGGTGTGGGAGGGCGATGTGCTGTACGTCTACTGGGGCGGTCACGGTGTCCTTCTGCACGGTGGCCAGCGGGCCCTGTTCTGCCCCGACGCCTCGCTCCGGGACAAGCGCGCCATCGAGCTGAAGAATCTTCTGGAGTACCTGACCCGGCCGGACGTCGTGCGTTTCGCCCGGCAGATCTTCCTGGTGGACACCTGCGCGGAGTTCTTCGAGGAACTGCAGGGCAAGAGCCAGGACCATGAGACGTCCGAGCCGACCATCGCGCCCTTCCCGCGCGGCCAGCGGTCCACTGTCGAACAGGTCGAACAGTACGTCCTGCATGCTGCGGCTGAAGGCCAGGTAGCCAGACAGGATCCGGTCCGGCGCTCTGGCGTCTTCTCCGAGGCGGTTCTGGCGTGGCTGGAGCTGCATTCGCCCACATCTGAACCAGATATGTCGGCCTTGAAGGTATACGTCAGGGAGTATTTCTCCGACCAGACCGAGGGCGGCGCCCCACTCCAGACTCCGACAAGCCTGTACATCAAGAGCCGTGACGAAACCGAACTGATCCCACTCGGTCGCGTCACCATCGACCAGGACGCTGGCGTGGCGCCCGATCCCAGCTACCGAGGTGGCTTACAAGCGACGGACCTGATAAGCGCGGTAGACGAGCTACGCAAAGCCATGCGAGACCGGCTGGATGACGAAATTGCACGGTACGAACTCGAGCAGCCCGAGCCGATCAAGGTCTTGTGGTCGGTCAGCGGACGTCCCGTCCAAGGATCAGAAGAAGCGGAGGCAGCCGAGGCGCTTGCGAAGAGTCGCGATTTGAGTGAAGTGCCGGAACTGCTCCGAGGTCTGCCGCACCCGCAGCTCGTGGTGCTGGGAGCGCCGGGCTCAGGAAAGAGCGTCCTGACACTGCTGCTCGCCCGGAAGTTGATCGACTCATGGCGACCCGGTGATCCCGTGCCCGTCGTACTGTCGCTGTCGTCCTGGAGACCGCGGATCAAGCTGCAGGACTGGATGGCCCGTCACATCGCGGCGCTCAGTCCCGCCCTCGGCCGCAGGCGCCGGTGGGGGGAGGACCTCGCGACGGCACTGGTCGACAGCAAGGGATCAGTGATGCCCATTCTCGACGGCTTGGACGAGTTGCCGGTGGCATTGCACCGTTCCGCAGTCGAAGCAATCGACAAAGCCATCGCGGCAGATGACCCACTGGTGGTGACATGCCGAACTGACGAGTACCAGAGCACAGCATGGGATCGGGATGGCTGTCGCCTCACCAAGGCCGCAGTCGTAGAACTCGAACCGGTACAGCCGGAAGCAGCGGTCAGATACCTCGAGCGCAGGAGCGTCAAAGGTGACGAACGATGGAATGCGGTCTTCAAGGCCCTGCGCACGTCTCCTGAGTTGCGCACCCAAGAGGAGTCGGCGCTTGTCCAGGTGCTGTCCTCCCCGCTGATGCTTTACCTGGCTCACACGGCCTACCGGTCGGGTTCGACGGACCCGCGGGAATTGCTGAAGCGGGAACGGTTCAGTTCGCAGGCGGAGATCGAGTCACACCTGCTGAAGACATACCTCCCTACGATCTACGCCGAGTCGCCTGACGCCCGCTACGAAGCGGAGAAATCGCGCCGCTACTTGTCGGTGATCGCGCGTCAGATGCAGCGCGACGGCACCTTCGACTTCGCCTGGTGGCAACTCAATTCTCCGATCAGCGGGGCTCTGGTCGGTGCCGCCTTCGGCTCTGTATGGGGATGGTTCTTCTACGTGCTACTCGGCCAGATAGCCGGCATATTCGCCGGGCTCGCAGCAGGCACGGCAGCAAGATACGTCCACGAAAAGGTCCGGCAGGCACTTGGACAGGTGTACATCACGGAGGACACTCTGGACCAGCCAAGGGCCACACTCGCTCGATATCTGCGGATCGGATGCCTGTCGGCGCTTCTCACGGTCTGTATCACGGCGGCGACTGTGGGCGGCTTGCTGAACATCGTGGGGGTGGAGCTGCGGATAGCCCGGGATTACGCCTTGCTCGTCGGTGTAACCGCTGGATCTGCCACGCTGGTCGGGTCGGCTTGGGGGTCCTACCGTGTCTCACATGCGTTGTACTGGTTGACAGGAGGACTTCCGCCGCGACTCACAAGCTTCCTCGATGACGCCCACGACCTGGGGGTGCTACGTCGGACCGGTGTGGTCTATCAGTTTCGCCATGCCCGGCTTCAGGAGCAGTTGTCCGGTACGACCCAAGAATCAACGCGGTCGGCCTACACGGAAAAAGGCGATGCGGGTCGCTTGGCGTTTCTGCTGCACTACGTGCCCAGCGTGACGCAGGTCATTCTTGCCACGGTTGGGATTTTCATCGCGGGCTGGATCTATGTTTTCAACTTTACTGACGGGACGTTGAGTATCCGATCGGGGGATCAACCCAGCAGCAGGGTATATCCGGGGGGTTGCAATGAATGCAAAGGGATCCTGGAGTGGACGTGGAAGCTGCCACCTGGGTCGTCCCGCTACGCGACTCTGGAGTTGTCGGGCGCGGAAGAACTCGATGTCGTCAAATGGGGAGGCGTTCTCCAGGCCGACGGCTGCGCCAACGCATCCGCTCAAGTAATTCTGGCGATGGGGGATCGCTCGCCGGTCTCCGTCGTGTTGAACAACGATCCCAAGGGATCTCCACTCCATGGCAAGCCGACCCAGCTCGGGAAGCAGCCGCTCTCCATCACTTTGCGTAGGCTGGACGACAGGCCGTGTGATCTGTCCGTCGACTGGTTCGATCCCAAGCTGGAAGTGGACGCCTTCGCAACCGCCAGGAACCGCCTCGCTCATGCTGAGCCTATTGTCAGTCTTCCAGAGTAGCCCCCTCTGACAGCCTTGACTGAGACGCCCGCTTTGCCGGGTTAGGCTGGAAGGGCGAGACAGGAGTACACCCCGGCATGGCCAGCACGACCCCCCGTAGCTCCGGATCGGATCCGGCGCCCCGTCCGAATCGGCGGACGTTCTCCGCGGCGTACAAGCTGCGGATCGTTGCCGAGTACGACGCCGCCCCGAACGGTTCGCCCGCCGGCCGAGACCACCCGCGATACCCGGCCAGGTCTGGATCAACGACCCCGCCCAACGAAGAGAACCCGAACCACAAGGTTCATAGCACTGCAAACGTCTCATTTGACTTGACAGCTACCGCGCGGCCTGACTGCGAAAGTCGAGATACGGCAGGAGAGCCCGATAAACCGGGTGTCCCGGCCGAGACTGTCAGAGCGGGAACTCCGCAAGCAGCTGCACGAGGCGAAGGCGCAAGCCGTCGGGAAACAGGGAAAGCTCGACGCCCTCGCCACGGTGACGGCGAACCTCTATGCAGAGAACCTCGCGCTGAAGAAACCGCTCGGCCGCAGGGGCATGGCGGTCTTGCACACCGAAGATCACGAATAGCTGGCCTCGCCCGCTACCGAGCATGCCCTCCGCGACGTCGTCGTGGAGGCGTAGGACACTGCGGATGCCAGGCCGGCTCCGGGGAAGTCAGTACGAAGGCGCCCGGCCTCCCACGCCCGGCGACGGCCAGGACGGCGGAGCCGGTCAGAGCGGTTCACGACCGTACGAGTCACTCGCCGAGGCCGACTCGGTAGACCCTGCGCCGACGAGGATGCTCCCCCAGCCCCCAGAGGCTTCCACCGTGAGCGGTGGTGTAACTGAGGTCCTCGGGGCCGATGGAGAGCTTTCCGTGCACCGCCGTCGTGGCGCCGCGGGGCGTCTGCACCCACAGTTGGCCCGCTCCGCCGGGTGTCGAGACGTTGGCGGAGTAGTAGGCGCCGCTTGTGACGCTGACCGCGCCCTGAACCCTGGCTGTCTGCAGCATCCAGCTGTCGTCGGAAGCTCCGTCGGCGATGTAGCCGGAGGCGGCCAGGTTCCAGCGCGCGGCGCGCCCCTGGGAGCTGGTCCGGTACTCGCTGGACACGATGGAGGCCATCGACCCCTGGGTGCGGTCGAGCGAGAGCTGCGAGTGGAGGAAGTCGGATCCCGTCGTGTTCTCGTAGATGTGGTGGAGCGGAAGCACGTAGTCGTACCCGTACGCGTAGTACTTTCCGTTCTGGTAGCCAAACCGGTTACGGGCAGCGGCGCCGCCGGTCACCCTCACCATTTTGGTGATATCGAAGACGCTCATACCACCGCGCCTGACCGTGGTATTCCGGCCCGGCCTGTTCGCGATGTAGAGGAAGTTACCGACCCAGGCCATGCCACCCGCGTGGATCTCCACCGGCCGGTAGGTGGGGCGGCTGCCCGCCCGCGCCTGGCGGGGTTCGACCAGGAGTACGTGCTGGTACTTCGGGTTCCCCGGGTCCCCGGTGACGTCGGCGAAGGTGACCCGGGCACCGCGTGACTCGTAGTCGGCCTTGCCGTACCAGGAGACCACCAGCACATCGCGGCCGAGGCCCGGCACCGGGCCGCCGTAGCCGTCGAAACTAGTGGTGACGCCCTGCGGATACCAACGCGTGGTACTCCGGTCCCAAGTTCCTTCCGGCGCCATGGTATTGGTGTCCCAGGCGAAGCCGTACTGAAACCGGTCCGGCACCGTCCCGGCGGGCGGAGCGCCGCCACCGCCGTCGTTCCAGTCGCCCACTCCCGCGCCATTCCACCTGGCCGTGTCGAGTATCCGCGCCAGGTCGGCGTTGGGCAGCGCCTCTCTCAGGCCGTCACTCGCGTCAGCCCAGCTACGGCCCTGGGCGCGCCCCAGTTTCATGGCGACCTGGAACACGGTGGGCGCTGCGTGTGCGGTTGAGGGGCGTAACAGTCCTCCGGCCGCCGCCAAGGGCATCGTGGTCATGACGCGAAGGATCCTTCTTCGTGTAGTGGCCATGACAGGAGAAGGTAGGCGGTGCCCCTCAGCCCGGTCTAGCCCCCTGCACCCCATTCCGCCCTTCAGTGAACTAACGACCGGAAAGCGCCCCTCCGAACACATGGAGCGCCCGCCCGGAAGCGGGCTCAGCCTGCACCCGACTCCCCGGTGACCGAAGCAGACCGAAGCAGACCGAAGCAGACCGAAGCAGACCGAAGCTCCAACGACCGTCGCTCACAGTGGATTTGGGGAAGCTTCCGACCTGACCGTTCGTGCAACACCACCGGGGTCGAAGGCTGTAGCGAGGGCGCTTGGTAGTGGACAGGCCTGGCTTGCGGTGAGCCCCCTTCCTCGCGGGGCTCACCGGGCGCCGCCACCCGTCCACGCCCTCTCTCAGCCTTGGGTGAGACATCCCGTTCCGCGGGGTCAGCCTGAGAGGGCACGACAGGGGAACCGACGGTGCTGTCACGTTGGCTGACCGGCCTGGGATGATCTTGGAGTTGATCGTGCCGGGAAAGGGATCGCTCGTGTCGTCCGCATCGCCGTCGTACAGGGGGCACCGGTACCCGGTCGAGGTCATCGCGCACTGTGTGTGGCTGTACTTCCGCTTCCCCCTCAGCTTCCGCGAGGTGGAGGAGCTGATGCTGCAGCGCGGTGTGATCGTCTCCTATGAGACGGTCCGCCGCTGGTGCGCCACGTTCGGGCAGGTCTATGCGAACGGACTGCGCCGCCGTCGGCCCCGGCCCGGGGACACATGGCACCTGGACGAGATGTTCGTCAGGATCAACGGAGAGCAGAAGTATCTGTGGCGGGCCGTCGACCAGGACGGCAATGTCCTGGACATCCTCGTGCAGAACCGGCGGGACACGGCCGCCGCCCGGCGGTTCTTCCGCCGCCTGCTGAAGAAGACGCGTGCGGTGCGGCGGGTGGTCGTCGCCGACAAGCTGCGCTCCTACGGCGCCGCCCACCGCGAGGTGATGCCCTCTGTGGAGCACCGTTCCCACAAGGGCCTGAACAACCGGGCCGAGAACAGCCACCAGCCCACCCGGCAGCGCGAACGCGCCATGAAAGGCTTCCGCTCCACCGGCGGGGCCCAGCGGTTCCTGGCCGCGTTCAGCGGCATCTCACCGCACTTTCGGCCCCGCCGCCACCTGATGACCGCCCCCGGCTACCGCACCGAGATGACCGTCCGCTTCGCGCTCTGGGACCAGATCACCGGCGCTGCCAACCTGCCCACCACGGCCTGAACACAGGCCCAGGCCGCGGGCCCACCACGCCCCGACGCACCATCAGACAGTCACGCACCCAACAACGTGACAACGCCCGACTTCGGTATGGGGCGGGTGAACGCTCCTTGGACGGCGCGGTCCAGGTCGTCTCCGACGATGCCCATCGGGGGTCTTCGTTCGGGGAATCGGAGGAGGCGCAGCGGGGCCGCGCCTCGTGAAGCCCGCTCCGTAGAAGGTGAC